>CAZMAZ010000068.1:0-8761 GCA_964564255.1 uncultured Clostridium sp.
ATCAGTGCCAATCCGGTAACCGACGGCAGTAAAATTCCCGGCGTTGTCCTGCTGATGCTCAACATTACCGAAAAAGAAAAGGCCGAACAAATGCGGCGAGAGTTTACCGCCAATGTGTCTCACGAGCTGAAAACACCTATGCAAACGATTTCCGGATATGCGGAATTGCTTGCGGGCGGCATTGTAAAATCTGAGGATGTTCCGCGTTTCTCAGAACAGATATATACCGAGTCTCAGCGGATGGTACAACTGATCGAGGACATTATCAATCTCTCTCATTTGGACGAAGGATCTGAGAATATGCAGTGGAAAAACGTTGATCTGTGCGCCCTTGCCGGTGCAGTCGTGGAATCTCTTGCTCCCGAAGCCGAAAACGCAAAAATCAAAGTGGAGCTTCATGGAACTCCCACCGTATTGTACGGTGTTCCGCAGCTTTTGGAGAGTATTGTTTATAACCTCTGCGACAATGCCATCAAGTATAACCGAACAGGCGGAACGGTCTGCGTTACGGTAAAAAATGAAGGAAAGAGCGTCATTTTGTCTGTTGCCGATACAGGCATCGGCATTCCGCAGGAGGATCAAGAACGCATTTTTGAACGCTTCTACCGGGTGGACAAGAGTCATTCCAAAGCCATCGGCGGTACCGGACTGGGACTTTCCATCGTCAAGCACGCAGCGAGATTACATGATGCAGAGATCGCCGTTGACAGTGCTATTGGTGTGGGAACAACGATCACCGTCAAATTCGCAAAAACCTTGTAAATATTAGAGTGTGTTTCTAAACGCAATCGTTTTCAGTTGCTCCGTGGTACACTGATGACTTTGGAAACACATTCTAAAAAACTTGCCGCAAAAGAAATTTCTTTTGCGGCAAGTTTTTGGTATATAGCGGATTCAATCGAATGGTCGGGACAAATTCTATTGAGAAGCAGTCTTTTTTTGGTAAGCAACCGCCAAATCAACTACCAGTCCGTAGCTTTTTGTTCCCGGCGTTCCTTGTATTTGCAAATATGTGTTGTTGATAGTGCCACTGACTTTTGAAGCGGTGGAGTCGCGATATTTTTCGAAAAAGGCGTTATAAGCGTTCAGTTCGGCACGGACAGAGGACTCCAATTGCACTACAATTTCAGAGTAAGCATCTTTGTCTGCAGAATACAGAGCGGAAATAACATACTCATACATGTTCAAATAACCGGAATAGCGGATATAAGGGTCGGATGAACCGATGCAGACCAAATACGCGATAAAATTTGCTTCATCTTCACGCGCAATACCACGTTGATGCGCCAATTCGTGTGCAGCGGTAAAAGGAACGGTATAATCGGGGAAATCCACATTGATATTTGCCTCACCGGTGTAATAAGCGTACAGTCCCGTGATATGTGTGTAGGACATAGCCTCGCTCAACATGACGGGTTTGACACGACTGTAAAAATGAATCAAAAAATCGTGATTTTCGCAAAAAGCATCGTACGCTTCAATTAAACGGTCATTCATTTCGCGATAATTGTACGGCATAACGGAAAATCCGTCATTTTCGAAAAGCACCTGTGTAAATTCGCGATTAACGGCATTTACAAGCTCTTGCGCAGTCTCTTTCAGCTCTTCCGTACTGACCTGCTGACGGTCGAGGTCTAATTTCTGATCAATGGTTGAGGTTCGGTAGCCGATTCCGAAGCCGACGATGAACAGAGAGCCGAATACCGCCGCCAATGCAAGTAACTCCAGCACGAATACACCGACCGATTTCCAAGTATCGCAACGGTAGTGCAATGCGTAAATTGCCAATGCCACCAAAAGAAAGGGAAGGAGAATGACGACCAATTCGGTAACCGAAAAAGGAATCCAAACCGTTAAATAAGAGAGAAAAATGCGAATAGGAGAGCTGATATAGAGATTGAAAAAATCGGAAAACGATTTTGAAAGATAGGCAATAATCAATAAGAGCAACGAAAATCCGAAAAAGCCAAAAGAAACATAGCAAGTCTTGGGTAGCTTTTCGTATTTCTTATTGAACGGCATCCATTTTTTTTGTTCTTGTTCATCCAATGCCAAATAGTCGGCTTGTGTAATGAACAAAGGCTCATTTTTCTTTTTTTGTAATAACTTCTTGTTCTTTTTCACAAATTAATACCTCCATATCATGCGTGGAATGTAGTCCAAACCGGGGGAGCAATGCAATAAAATCGGCAGGAAGCGGAGAAGTCAAGGTTAAAGGCATGCCGTCAAACGGATGTGGGAAGGTCAAAGATTGCGCATGCAATGCGTGACGACAGATCAAAGAAGAAGGTGTTCCGTACAGATCGTCACCGAGTATAGGAGAACCTATGTGTGAAAAGTGCACACGCAATTGGTGGGTGCGACCGGTTTGCGGTAATGCATACACCAAGGAAAGAGAGGGATTTTCGGATGTTCGTAAAACGCGGAAGCGTGTTAGAGCATATGCGGGCGAATTTGGTTCGGCGTCGCAAACGGTACGCATGATGATGCTTTCCGCTTGGCGGCATATACCGCAAACAATGGTTTGTTCTGTGTCCGAATGATCGGATTGCGGTGAATATCCATCGGGAACGCCGTCTAAAACGGCAAGGTATCTTTTTTGGATACGGTGTTCGGCTTGTGCTTGAAACAGATAGGATGCCGCCGCTTGTGTTTTGGCACACAGAACAATGCCGCTGGTATTGCGGTCCAGTCGTCCTATGGGGCGAAAAACAAAAGGAATACCCCGATCGTGATATAGAGTCGCAAGCGCATTCGCAAGGGTATCATCCGTATGTCCGTGCGAAGGATGTGTTGGCATATACGGTGGTTTATTGAGTGCAATTAAACTGTCGTCCTCATATAGGATTTCCGGTTGTATGCCCGAAGGGAGAATGTATGATGCAGCATCTTGCATTTGGTCGGTATCTGAAACCGATAAGCAATCGCCTGCCGATAGACGGTAGCGAACCGTTACACGCGTGCCGTTTACGCAAATGCCGTTTTCAAGATACTTCCAATGACGCAATGTTTTTTCTGATACAGACAATCTTTTTTTCAAAAAAGCAAGAACGGTTATATTGTTATCGGCGGGTTCAATTAAAAAATTCATAATTCACTCCTTGCTTTCGAGTGTTTGTTTCTCCAAAGACAGTATGCCACATAATTGCGAGAACTGTGAGAAGAAATGGTGACGGATTTCTGCAGGATGCCGATTTTTTGCAGACGATACCCGAATCGTTTTTCAATACAAGGGATGCGTGGCAATCCAAAATGACCTTGATTGATTACGGTTGGGTAGCATCGTGAAATTCTTGGACCAAATATTCGCGAATAGAAGATAAAAGTTCGGGTGCGCCGCCACCGCAAGGCATACCGTCAATTTGGTTACAAGTCATACAGAAGGCGCTGGAAGAAGTAATAATGACTTCTGCGGCATTGCGCATTTCCGAAAGTGTAAAGGGAATTTCTTGAACCGGTATACCGAGATGCGTACAGGCACGTAAAAGGTGAGCGCGAGCGATGCCGGGTAGAATCAAATGATCTGTCGGTGCGGTACGAAGAATACCGTCGTGGGTCAAGATTGATATGTTGGAATGGGAACATTCTGTTACACGATCCGGCTCTCGGTAAAGAATGGATTCATATACGCCTGCTTTTTGTGCTGCTTTTGCATACATAACGGTAGGTAACAGGTTTAGCGTTTTGATATTGCAATGAAAAAAGCGCGTGTCAGGGAGTGTAATGGCGGAAATGGGAGTATAGACATCTTTGACTTTTTGCGGTTTAATCATAACCCACAAATTTGCCGACAATTCATCTTCGTATGCCTGTGCGCGAATTTGTGTACCGCGCGTTGCTTGCCAATACACGAACGTATCGTTGTCATCAACCTTTTTCACAAGAGTACAGAGCAGATTTGCCAACTCTTCTTTTGACATTTGTAAATGAATATCCAAAGCGTTTAAATTTCCGAAAAAACGATCAATGTGTTCGTCAAGCGCAAATATTTTTTGATTGCGGCAACAGGTGGCATCGTAGACGCCATCGCCGAAAAAATGAACGCGATCGTTGAACGGAATGCTTAATTCTTCCAGCAATCCGATTTTTCCGTTATAGTAACCGAGATTTTTCATGGATTGACCTCCCCAAATAATTAAAGTCAAGAACCGCATGACAGAGTGAAAACAAAATCGAACCCAAAGAACGAAACAGCGGCTCCTTAATTATTTTAGCACATTTGTGCGGAATTGTCAACAAAAGATTTGACAAGAGCGGTATAAGTATGTTATAATGGAAGCGAAAAAAATATGGATACGGAGGAATTTCAAATGAACGAATCTGTTTTTTCTTATTTGCCATATCTTGCTATCGATTTGCCGCAAGAAGTTAATCTATACAAGTATAATGGCGACTTTCCGGGAGAAGTTGCTTGCATAGACAGATGGCTTGAACGGAATTTGCCGCAAGCTCTTCGAAAAAGATTGGAAATCGAGCGTGTTTTTGCCCTTGGATTGCAACACAATTATAATACAGACGAGCAAACAATGCTATCGGGCTTGCAACAACGCTATCCGCAAGCCGATGCAAGTACATTGGAGCAATTGATACAGACCGGCAATGTTGATTTTATTATGAAAAACGGCAAGCGATATTTTGAAAATGCGGCTCTTTCCAATATTTTTGGCACACATGGAGGAGAATTGAATCAAAAATTCGGCTGTCAGCAAGCAACACCGAATGCATCGGCATCGGATTTACAAGCGGAAACGCGTCGATTGATGAAAAAAGAAGGAGGTTGTGCATATCGGTTTGAGGTTGAGGAAACCATACGGGTTTTGCCACATGCAGATCGAAAAGGGAAAAAGATTCGGTTGTGGTTTCCGTATCCTGCCGTTTGTGATGCGCAATATGATATTAAATTGCTTTCTTCCTCTCATCCCGTGTTTCTTTCGGATAATCAAATTCGCACTGCCTTGATTGATACGGTTCATGTCCCGGGAACAGTTTATCGCGTTCGTTTTTCTTATGTTCATCGTGCAAAATACCTGTCTCCGGATCCGGACCTTGTTAGTCAAAATCAGCCCGATATGACCGCCTATCTCGGAGAGCAATATCCGCATATTCGTTTTACTCCCTATGTTCGGGCTGTAGCAAAAGAAATAGCGTGCGATGAAACCAATCCGTTGATTCTTGCACGTAGGGTTTATGATTGGATTCGCGATCATGTGTCCTATTCGTATGTGCGAGATTATTTGTACATGGAAAACATCCCCGAATTTGTTATGCTGAATGGATACGGTGACTGCGGAACTATGGCATTGGTTTTTATTACGCTTTGTCGCTGTCTGGGGATCCCCGCAAAATGGCAATCGGGAAGCGCGGTGCGTCCGGATTATATCGGTAGTCACGATTGGGCAATGTTTTATGTGGCACCATACGGTTGGCTACGCTGTGATCCGTCCTATGGAAACACCGAGGATGCTGAAAAGCATGAACATTATTTTGCAAATCTGGATCCGTTCCGATTGGTTTCCTGCAATGAATTTCAAATGCCGTTTTCACCGCCCAAACGATTTTGGCGTATGGATCCGTATGACAACCAGAGCGGGGAAGCGGAATATGAGGATGAAAATTTGTTTTTCGGTCAACTTTGCAAGGAAAGAAAGGTTCTTTCGGTCCAAAAGGTTTCCATGTTTGGTGCTTGACATTGCCCCCAAAAGCTGGTATAATGAATTATGGATAAACAAATAACAAAAACAATTGATAAGGAGGATTTACTTTTATGGGAATACAGGAAAACAAAGAGCGGTTTATTACAATTTTTCGCGAAAAGGTATCGCGGGAAGGTGCAGATAAATTGCTTGCGTATCTTTGCTCTGAAAGCTGTGATTTTTTTACGGCGCCGGCGAGCACGCGTTATCATGGCGCATATGAAGGCGGGTTGTGTCAGCACAGCTTGAATGTGTATGATTGTTTGACAGATATTATGGCGCGTCCGCGGATGCAACAGATGTACGGAATTACATATCCGGACGAAAGCATTGCTATTGCCGCCTTGTTGCATGATTTGTGCAAGATCAATTTTTATAAGATCAGTTACCGAAATGCCAAAAACGCTCTCGGCAAATGGGAACCTGTCCCGTACTTTACCATTGAAGATACTTTACCGTATGGGCATGGAGAAAAATCTGTTTATATTGTATCGGGGTACATGCGATTGACGCGGGATGAGGCATTTGCAATTCGGTACCATATGGGTTTTTCCGCGACCGATGACCCCGGAAATGTCGGGCGTGCATTGGAAATGTTCCCGCTTGCCTTCGGGTTATGCTGCGCGGATATGGAGGCTTCCTACTTCATGGAGGGAATTGAGAAAAACAGTAAACAATAAGTAAGAATAACAAAAACGGAGGAAATAAATCATGTCACAACCTAAATATCCAACCCCACATATTCAAGCAACACCGCAGGATATTGCGAAAACAGTGCTGATGCCGGGAGATCCGCTGCGAGCTAAATTTATCGCCGAAACCTTTTTGACAGACCCTATCTTGTTTAATAATGTGAGAGGAGTACAGGGCTATACGGGAACATGGCAAGGAGAGCGGGTTTCTGTGATGGCAAGCGGTATGGGTATGCCGTCAATCGGAATTTACAGTTATGAACTTTTTAATTTTTTTGATGTAGATCAAATTATTCGGATTGGCTCTGCCGGTTCTATGCGTGCCGACATTAAATGCTATGATATTGTATTTGGAATGGGCGCTTGTACCACCTCACGGTATGCCGAACAATATCATTTGCCGGGAACATTTGCACCGATTGCTGATTATGAACTGTTGCGTGTTGCCGTTTCCGAGGCGGAAAAAAGCGGGGCTCGCTATTTTGTCGGGAATTTGCTTTCTTCCGATGTGTTTTACAACGATACTGCCGAAGATGGACTCACTTGGTGTAAAATGGGTGTTATGGCTGTGGAAATGGAAGCGGCAGCCCTTTATATGAATGCCGCACGAGCAGGAAAAAAAGCGCTTGCATTGTGCACGATTTCCGATAGCCTGATTTCGCACGAGGTCACGACTCCCGAGGAACGTCAAACGGCATTTACGCAAATGATGGAAATTGCATTGAACACTGCCGCGGTGCTTGCAAAAGCAAAAAAGGAAGAGAAATCTAAATGAGTCGAAAACGCGTTTTCTTAATTGTATTGGATAGTCTCGGCGCGGGAGAGATGCCGGACGCCGCTTCGTTTGGAGATGTCGGTGTCAATACCATACGTTCAATTTCTCGTTCTCCCGCATTTTGCATTGATCATCTGCGTCGTATGGGGTATGGAAACATTGAGGGATTGGACTTTTTAGGAAAGACAGAAACACCGCTTGCGTTAACAGCGCGTATGCGGGAAGCGTCTGCCGGAAAAGATACGACCATAGGACACTGGGAAATTGCAGGATTGATTTCCAAAGAACCGCTTCCCACCTATCCGAACGGTTTCCCACAGGAAATTTTAAAGGCATTTGAAGAAGTGACCGGAAGGGGAGTTCTATGCAATCGCCCTTACTCGGGAACAGATGTGATTCGCGATTACGGCTCGGAACATCTGCAAACGGGAAAGCTGATTGTATACACATCTGCCGACAGTGTTTTTCAAATTGCCGCTCATGAATCCTTGGTTCCACCCGAACTGCTTTATGAATATTGCCGTTTGGCACGTAAAATTCTTGTTGGGAAACATGGTGTTGGTCGTGTTATCGCGCGCCCGTTTGCAGGAGAGGCACCGAATTTTTATCGTACATCCAATCGCCACGATTTTTCAATTTTACCTAACGGTGAGACTATGAATGATTTGCTCAAAGCGGCAGGATATGATGTAATTGCAGTGGGAAAAATTTACGATATTTTTGCGGGGCGCGGTTTTACCGATCATTATTTTACACACTCCAATCGGGAAGGAATGGAAATGACATTGCAACTTGCCGAGCGCGATTTTGAGGGACTTTGCTTTGTTAACTTGGTCGATTTCGATATGCAATACGGTCATAGACGAGATGTTGACGGATATGCAACGGCACTTGCGGAATTTGATGCTTGGTTGCCGTCCTTTATGGCGGCTATGCGAGAGCAGGACATTTTGATGATTACCGCAGATCACGGATGCGATCCTGCTTATACGGTTTCGACCGATCATACACGTGAATATACACCGCTCTTTATATACGGGAAAGGAGTCTGTCCCGACACTCTCGGAACGAGGGACAGTTTTGCGGATATTGGTGCCACTGTTCTGTCTTTATTCGGTATAAACGAAAAACTTGCAGGGGAAACACTTCCTTTGCGATTTAGGTAAGGGGGATGTTATGCAAAAAACAATTCTTCCGGAAGAATTAATTGCATTGGCGCGACAAGCAATGCAGAATGCCTATGCACCGTATTCTACCTATTGTGTAGGCGCCGCGCTGCTTTGTGCGGATGGCACGGTCTATACCGGTTGCAATATTGAAAATGCCTCTTATACACCGACAGTTTGTGCCGAGCGTGTCGCATTTTTCAAGGCAATCAGCGAAGGAAAACATGTTTTTCATTCAATTGCCGTTGTTGGCGGTAAGGAAAAAGAAATCAGTGATTTCTTCCCTCCGTGCGGGGTTTGCAGACAGGTTATGCGAGAATTTTGCGATCCGGACAGCTTTCTTATTCACCTTGGAGGTGCAAACGGACAAATTATGACATTGACATTGGCACAAATGTTGCCGTATGGCTTTAGCCAAAAGGATATGAAATAGGA
>CAZMAZ010000069.1:0-8591 GCA_964564255.1 uncultured Clostridium sp.
AAGATGTGCCGCCGAATAAATCAGTGGTTTCCTAAGTTAGTACTGTCTGCCCCAGACCACCATGTGCTGTGCGGGTTTCCCGCAACAGACACAAACGTCCGAGAGATGCTCTTCGACAAACGGAATACAACGGGATTTGACGCCGCCTGTTGCATCCTTTATTTTTTCTTCACATGCAACATCGCCGCACCACATCGCTTTGATATAGCCGGGGTGGTTGGCGGCAATTTCCAAGAAGGCATCGTAAGAGGTTGCAGTGTGCAGCTTTTCTTGCAGATTTTTTTCTGCACGTGCATATAGCTCATCGTGTACTTGCGCGAGCATGTACGGCACTTGATCTTCCAAAGCATCCAAGGAAACGGTTTTCTTTTCGCCCGTGGCACGGGAGACCAGGACACAAGCATTATTTTCTATATCGCGAGGTCCGATTTCCAAACGAACCGGAACACCCTTCATTTCATACTGGCTGAATTTCCAGCCCGCGGATTGATCGCTGTCGTCCAGTTTAACGCGAATGCCCAGCGCGGCAATGCGATCTCTGACCTCGGATGCCTTTTCCAATACACCCGGCTTGTGCTGTGCCGCCGGAATAATTACAACCTGAATCGGCGCTACACGCGGCGGCAAAATCAACCCGTTGTCGTCTCCGTGCGTCATGATAATAGCACCGATAGAACGCGTAGAAAGCCCCCATGAGGTTTGATGCGGATAGCGCACGGTGTTGTCGCGCGCAGTGTAGGTGATGTCAAAGGCTTTGGCAAATCCCGTTCCGAAGTAGTGGGAGGTGCCGCCCTGCAATGCATAGCCGTTGTGCATCATGGGCTCGATGGTATATGTTTCTTCCGCGCCCGCAAATTTTTCTTTGTCGGTTTTGCGCCCCGTAATGGCGGGAATGGCAAGAGCTTCGCTGTAAAAATCCGCATAAACCTGCAACATTTGTTGTGTTTCTTTGCGGGCTTCTTCTTCGGTTTCGTGCATGGTGTGACCTTCTTGCCACAAAAATTCGGAGGTGCGCAGGAAGGGGCGGGTCGTTTTTTCCCAACGGACAACATTACACCATTGGTTGTAAAGCTTAGGCAGGTCACGATAGGATTGAATGATATTTTTATAATGTTCGCAGAAAAGCGTTTCGGAGGTGGGACGGACAATCAGGCGTTCGGCGAGCTGATTCTGTCCGCCGACGGTTACGATTGCGCATTCGGGCGCAAACCCCTCCACGTGATCCTTCTCTTTTTGCAGAAGGGACTCCGGTATAAACATAGGCATATATACATTTTCATGACCGAGCGCTTTGAAACGCGCATCCAGATCCTTTTGGATGTTTTCCCAAATTGCATAGCCGTACGGACGGATAATCATGCATCCGCGCACGCCGGAATAATCGACCAATTCCGCTTTTTTAACAACATCGGTATACCATTGCGCAAAATCAACGTCCATCGACGTAATTTGCTCGACTCTTTTTTCTTTTGCCATTCTTTTTGATTCCTTTCGGTGTCTGATGTGAACAGTCACATCCTTTCAATTCCCATTATACTCTTTTTGCCGTTGGTTGTCAAGAGCTTAACGCCAATTTTTGCGCTTTTGTGCGAAGCTTTTGTGGGGTTTTATGAGGTTTTATGAGAATAAAACAGAATTCTCTTGTCTCTTTGCTCTTGAAAAAACCAAAAAATATGAATAATTCAATCAAACATATTGCATTTTTGCCTTAAATGTGTTATACTATAGTTCTGAATTTGCAAGATAAGGAGAACGATTATGCGTTATGATGATCCGGAACGCTCTCAGGCGACCGAAGAAGAATTGAATCGGGATTTTGAAGTTCTTTACGATTTGGCAAAGCCTGCCTATCGGATTCCAAGACAGGCGTTTGAAAGCTACCGTGTGAAACGGGGATTGCGCGAAGCGGATGGAACCGGTGTGACAGCGGGGGTGACACGTATCGGCAATGCGCATGGATATGTGGTAAACGAGGGGGAAAAGACGCCGGTAGAAGGAAGTTTGCAATACCGCGGATATGACTTATATGATTTAATTGAGAATTTTGTAAAAGAAGGCAGATTCGGCTTTGAAGAATGCGCCTATTTGCTGTTTTTTGGGAAGCTGCCGAGTTGCTCTGAATTGCGATGCTTTGAAGAGCTTTTGGACGCCTATCGTTTTTTGCCGCCGCGCTTTACGGAAGATATTATTATGAAGGCGCCGTCCCGTTCCATTATGAACAAAATGGAGATGGGAGTTTTGGCGTTATATGCCTATGACGACAATCCCGATGGGACTGATTTGGAAAATATGTTGCGGCAGAGTATGGAAATTTTGGCGCGTGTCCCGATTATTGCCGCGCAGGCATATGCCGTTTATAAAAATGCTTTTTTCTATAAGAGTCTGAATATCCACAATCCGCGCAGAGAACTCAGTACTGCCGAGAATTTTTTGCGTGTTTTGCGTCCGGATAAAAGCTATACGGAGGAGGAAGCGCGACTGCTTGATCTTTGCCTTGTTGTACATTCCGAGCACGGAGGCGGAAACTGTTCCACCTTTGCAACGCGTGTTTTGTCCAGCGCCGGGACTGATACCTATTCTGTCATTGCCGCCGGTATCGGTGCGCTCAAGGGTCCCCGCCACGGCGGTGCCAATATTAAAGTGCAGGAAATGTTTGACTGTATCAAGGAAAATCTATCCAATCCCAAGGACGACGGCGAGCTGACCGACTATTTGGTCAAGATTTTGAAGGGTGAGGCAAACGACGGCAGCGGTTTGATTTACGGTATGGGACACCCTGTTTATACATTGTCCGACCCCCGTGCTGTTTTGCTCAAAAAATATGCGCGGAAGTTGGCATATGAGAAGGGCTATGGGGATGATTACGAATTGCTTTGTGCGATTGAGCGCTTGACTCCCGAAATTTTCAATACTTATCGGGGAACCGATCATAAAATGTGCGCCAATGTAGACCTGTATTCCGGATTGGTTTATCGAATGCTTGATATTCCGGTGGAAATGTACACGCCGTTGTTTGCGGTTGCAAGGACGGCGGGATGGTGCGCACATCGTATGGAGGAATTTTGTACTTCGCAAAAAATCATTCGTCCGGGGTACAAATGTTTGATGAAAGAAGAAAGGTATATTCCGCTTGCCGATAGGAAATAAAGAGGATTTGCGCGCAAAATCGCGCGAGATTTATACGGGCATGGCGAAAAAACTTGATTTTCCTCTTGAAAGTTACAAACAAATATGTTATAATAAAATGAATGTTTGTTTGAAACGCTTTTTATGAATTTATAGATTGACAAAAAATGACCAGAAGCCTGGAGGAGTTTGATTTGAAAAATACGAGAAAGTTGCGCTCCGGAACCGTAATTCCGCAGTTGACGCGCAAGGAGGCAGAAGCCAAGGATTATTTAACGAGGACAATGCTGACGCAGTTACATTTGATGCCGGTCGGCGAGCCTTGTGCTTTTGATGTCGCACAGGATGGCAGTATTATTTATTATTTTGATCCGTTACGAGTTGCGGAAGCACCGCCGGAGTTGTGGTATTATCCGACATCCAAGGGGGAGAGTTTGACACTGGAGAGCGGGACGGTTATTGAGCGCATGAGTGTCAAAAGAGCCACATCATACGGATATTATACCAAGGAACGATTGGCGCAAATGAATTACGATGTTGCCGAGGAACCGGTTGCGTACAGCAAAAAGCAGGATCAGACACTGGTTTTCTTTTACGATAAAAAGACGGCGGTACGCAGACCTCTGATGTGTGTAAAATGCGGGAAATCCGTGCGGTATAAAAGAAAACTGTGCGAGGCATGCTTTGAAGAAGATTTGGCGGTTCGACGTGTGGAAGGGGATCTTTATCGCGGAGAAAACTACCACATGCATCGGGATCGTGTTCTGTTCTTTGACTTGGAGCTGACTGGTGTTTATGACCACGATGAAATTATTTCCATTTCAATTGTCAATGCAAAGGGTGAAACCGTTATGGACACGTTGGTGCATCCGGTTCACAACAAGCGTTGGAAACGAACCGAGAAAATACACGGCATTACACCTGCGATGGTCGCGGATGCTCCCACGCTTGCCGAACTGACGCCGCGCATCAAAGAGTTGTTTGAGAATGCGGATCGATTGATCGCTTACGGCGTTTCGACCGATTACAGCCATATTAAGTACATTTACGAAACCGAAGCGGAGCGGCAATGGCTGTTTGAAAAAACGCGTTGTTGCGCGAATGAGTTTGTTCGTTATCAGCATGAACACTACCCGAATCTATCTCATGCCGCTTTGATTGATGCCATGGAGTGCATGAAAATCGAATGGGATGGCATTCCGCACTCTTCCATCGCGGATACGGTTGCCTGCATGAAGGTTTGGGAAGCGCTGTTTCCGAATTATTACGAGGATTGACGCAGAGCATTGTGTCGATGAACGAAAAATGCAAATCGACTCAAACAAAATTCGGGGAAACACTGATTTAATGAAGTGGCACCAAAGATGTGCCGCCGAATAAATAGCGGGTCCTTGAGGAAATACGGAAAGGAAGACGGAAAATGGATCGTTTTTTCGGGCTGGATAAAGTAGGATACCATGAAAAAGGATTGGTTCTTTTAACAACGGTGCACGATCAAGTGGAAATGGCGATTGTGCGCAGTATTCTGGAAGGTGCAGAGATTCCGTTTTTGCCAAAGGAACGGGGCAGCGGCGGCGCGGTTAAGGTGATTGCCGGATTTTCCATGTACGGAACAGACCTATTTGTCCCCGAGTCGTGCTACGAAACGGCAAAAGCGCTGATTACGCCGTCGTGTGATTCGGCTGAAGAATTCGGAGAGATTGCGGACGATGCGGCGTCGGAGGAATCGGAAGGAACCCGGGAAGGGGAGGACGAGAGCATTGAATAAAGAAATCATTCTTTGCAAATACGGCGAGATTGTACTCAAGGGAGCCAACAAGCGATATTTTGAGGATGTTTTGTGCCGAGAATTGCGCAGGCGCTCCAAAAACTACGGTGTGTTTGAAATTACCCGCACACAGAGCACCATTTACATTGAGCCGCAGGAGGACGGATGCGATATTGACGGCATGTTTGAAGCGGCGCAAAAAGTGTTCGGCATTGCATCGGTTTGTCGGTGCGGTGTATGTGACAAAGACATGGAGGCAATCCGTTCGCTGGTGCACACCTATTTGCCGCCTTATCTTACGGGGGTCAAAACCTTTAAGGTGGAAGCTAAGCGTTCGGACAAGAGCTTTCCGCTCAATTCCATGCAAATTTCCGCGGAGATCGGCGGTGAAGTGCTCTCTGCCTGCCCGCATTTGCGCGTGAATGTTCGCGAGCCGGACCTTGTCGTGCAGGTCGAGGTACGGGAATACGGTGCTTATGTACACGCGGGCAGCGTCAGAGGCGCCGGCGGCATTCCGTACGGAACAGGCGGGAATGCGCTTTTGCTTTTGTCGGGCGGTATTGATTCGCCGGTAGCGGGCTACATGATGGCAAAGCGCGGCGCTCGTTTGGATGCCCTGTATTTTGAATCTTTCCCCTACACAAGCGAATTGGCACGGGATAAAGTGATTCGTTTGGCACGTGCTCTTTCGGTTTATACGGGCGAATTGTATTTGCATGTTGTTTCGCTTACGCATATACAGGAAGAATTGGTCAGATGTTGCGAAGAAGACTATTTCACGCTTCTGCTTCGCCGCTATATGATGGCAATTGCAGATCGCATGGCACAGAAACTGCACTGTCGTGCCTTAATTACGGGCGAAAGCCTCGGGCAGGTTGCGTCACAAACCATGGAAGCGTTGAATGTGACCGATCCTTTGGCGACAAGACCGGTATTTCGTCCTTGCATCGGAATGGACAAGGAAGAGATTATTTCCATTGCACGCAAAATCGACACCTTTGATATTTCCATTGAGCCATATGAGGATTGCTGTACGGTCTTTACGCCGAAGCATCCGCGTACGCGTCCGGAGCTTGCGAAGGTGCAGGCACAGGAGCAACGGTTGGATTTTGATGCTTTGGTCGAAGAAGCACTTACAACCGCATTTCGCATTCGGATAACCGAGGATGCATAAGGGCACATTCCGGTTGGGGCAACAGGACCAAGGAAACACTGATTTAATGAGGCGGTACCGAAGATGCACCGCCGAACAAATCAGCGGTTCCCCCAAAGAATTGCGCTGTATTTTTTAAAGATTGTGATGATTTTTGGGGGAGACAAGAAAAACAGACAAAAAGAAAATTCTTTTTCCAAACGGAGGGATATATACCATGGGACATGAAAAGTATTACCACATGAATATCGCGGGTTGCGAGCGCGATCTCCCACTTTGCCGCTTGAACGACAAGCTGATGATCGGCGCATTTGTGATTTTCGGGGATCCGGAATTGACGACGGCTTGCGCAAAAGCGCTTTTGGCGCGCGCGCCGGCATATGATTACATGATCACCGCGGAATCCAAAGGAATCCCGCTGATTCACGAAATGGCACGTCTGGACGGCAATCGCAAGTATATGCTGGCACGGAAGGGCGCAAAGCTCTATATGCGGAATACACTTTGCGTAGATGTGCATTCGATTACTACTGCCGCAAATCAAAAATTATATCTTGACGGCTATGACGCCGCCCTGATGCGAGGCAAGCGTATTTTGATTGTAGATGATGTTGTTTCGACCGGTGAATCGCTGAAGGCAATGGAAACCTTGATTGCGGAAACAGGCGGAATTGTTTGCGGCAAAATGACCATCCTTGCAGAGGGAGAAGCGCAAGAGCGTCCTGATTTGATTTATCTGGAAAAATTGCCGCTGTTTGACATGGACGGCAATCCGATAGATTGAGAAAATGCAAGGGAAAGCATAGGAGGAAATAAAATGGCTGAGTTTTTGAGCGCAGAGGACAAACGGACACATTATTGCGGTACGTTGACTGCGCAAGACATTGGAAAAACGGTATGCGTCATGGGTTGGGCGCAACGTCAGCGTGATTTGGGCGCGTTGATTTTTATTGATTTGCGTGATCGCACAGGGCTTTTGCAATTGGCATTTGACAGTGAAAGCGACCGTGAGGTCTTTGATAAGGCATTCCGTGTTCGCAGTGAATTTGTGCTCTGTGCACACGGTATTGTGCGGGCAAGAGGAGAAGGGGCTATCAATCCCCATATGCCGACAGGGCAGATTGAGGTTTTTGTGACCTCTCTCAAGGTTCTTTCTGCGGCACAGACCCCGCCGTTTGAGGTGGGAAGCGGTAAGAAGGTCAATGATGATACGGCATTGCGGTATCGTTATATCGATTTGCGCCGTCCCGAATTACAGCGGAACATTCAGATGCGTCACCGTATTGCACAGGTGGCACGCGAATACTACTACGAGAACGGTTTTTTGGAAATCGAGACCCCTATGATGATTAAGCCGACGCCGGAGGGTGCGCGCGATTATGTGGTTCCTTCGCGTATTCATCACGGTTGCATGTATGCACTGCCGCAATCACCGCAGCTGTATAAGCAACTTTTGATGGTTGCGGGTTTTGATCGCTATATCCAATTGGCAAGATGCTTCCGCGATGAGGATTTACGCGCGGATCGTCAACCCGAATTTACACAGATTGACCTGGAGATGTCTTTTGCAACACAGGAAGAAATCATGCAGATGAACGAAGGATTTATCAAACGTGTTTTTCAAGAAGTGCTGGGCGTTGAAGTTGAGACCCCCATGCGTCGCATGACCTATGCGGAAGCACAGGAATTCTACGGTTCGGATAAGCCGGATACCCGCTATGAAATGTTGATTCAAAATATTAGCGATGCGGTTGCGGAAACCGATTTCCCCGTGTTTGCCGATGCGCTTGCCAACGGTGGTACCGTTCGTGCCATTGTAGCCAAGGAAGGTGCCGCTAAGCTCACCAGAAAAGAAATTGACAAGTTGACTGAGCATGCGCGCGGCATCGGTGCCAAAGGACTTGCTTACATTCGTTGGGTTGACGCAGAGCCGACCTGCTCGTTTGGAAAATTTATGAAGGACGGGGAGCTTACCGCACTTTGTGCCGCTTTGCAAATGCAGAAAGGCGACGTTGCCTTGATTGCCGCCGATAAAAACAAGGTGGTTTTGCCGGTCCTCGGGGCATTGAGAACCATTGTGGCACGCAAGCTGGAGATGATTCCGGAGGGCAAATTTAATTTCCTTTGGATTACGGAATTCCCCTTCTTTGAATGGAATGAAGAAACGCAGCACTGGGATGCCATGCACCATCCTTTTACCATGCCGCTTGAGGAGTGCTTGCCGTATCTTGAAAGCGATCCCGGCAAGGTGCGGGCAAAGTGCTATGACATGGTGCTCAACGGCACGGAATTGCTTTCCGGTTCGATTCGTATTACCGATTGGCAGTTGCAGGAGCGGATGTTTGATGCATTGGGACTGACCAAAGAAGAAATCAGTGCCAAATTCGGATTCCTCGTGGATGCGTATAAATACGGCGCGCCGCCGCACGGTGGCTCGGGCATGGGACTTGACAGACTTGCCATGGTAATGTGCGGAGCCGACAGTTTGCGTGATGTCATTGCCTTCCCGAAGGTGCAAAACGCAAGCGAGCTTATGTCGGGATG
>CAZMAZ010000070.1:0-8524 GCA_964564255.1 uncultured Clostridium sp.
TCGGGCACTAAGGATCCCGGCGAAGAAACAACCGCAAACGGGGAAACAACAACCGCGGGCAATGATACGCCCAGCAGTGGAATTAAAGTCGGTGGTTCTGTTATTATCGGTAGCAGCACTGAGCTTTCCGGAAGTGATTTCCGTACGAGCACATGGGGCAACAACGCGGCGGATAAGGATATTCGCGACCTGACAAACGGTTATGCTTGCGTTCAGCAGAACAAGAACGGTGAGTACGTTTGGGACGAAAAGGTTGTAGTTAAGTCGCATGAAACAATCGAGAACGAAGACGGTACCAAAACCTTCAAGATTACCATTAACCAGGGCTTGAAGTATTCCGATGGCACCGAAATTACCGCAAAGGATTACATCGGTCTTGCACTTGTTATGGCGTCGCCCGTGTGTTTGGATGCAGAAGTTGACTCGCAAAGCGGTTCCAGCTATGTTGGCTATGCAGAATATGCAAAAGCAACCTCTCCCACACCTTTCTCCGGTATTAGACTCTATGATGATTATACTTTCTCTTACACCATGGTAGCAGATCTCTTCCCTTACTTCTACGAAGAGACATATGCCACCTTCCAGCCCTACTCACTCAAGCTCTGGCTTGGCGATGATGTAGATGTTAAGGATGATGGTAATGGCGCTTACCTTACCGAAAAATGGTATGAAAAGACCACCGACTCTAACGGTACGGAAGTCTACAAGAAGGCAGAACAGATTAAGAAAGCACGTTATGCTACAACAGACGGTGCTTGCTCGGGTCCGTACAAGTTTGTAAAGTGGGATGCAAGTTCAAAAGAATGCACCCTCACGATTAACGATTACTATCTCGGCAACTTCGAAGGTCAGAAACCTCACATTAAGGACATTACCTATATCAAGGTTGTTGAACAAACACAGCTTGACCTTTTCAAGAACGGCGGTGTTGACATCATCTCCGGTCTTGCTGAAGGCGATGAAATCAAATCGGCTTTGTCGATTGTTGAAGAAAGCAACGGCAAATTTGCTTATGTGAACTACCTGCGTGCCGGCTACGGAAAGATTCAACTTGTTGCTGATTACGGCCCGACACAGTTTGTCAACGTTCGTTACGCTCTGAGCTATCTGCTTGATAAGAATACCTTTGCATCTACCTTTACCGGTGGGTACGGAAGCCTTGTCAAAGGTCCCTACGGTCTTTCCAGCTGGATGTATCAGGAAACCAAGGATGAATTGGAATCTAAACTCAACGGCTATGAATTCAGTGTTGATCAGGCGATTGCAGCTCTTGAAGAAGATGGCTGGAAGTACAATGCTGACGGTACGGCATATTCGGGTACCGGTGTGCGTTACAAGAAACTTACCGCCGCAGAGGCTGCAATCAATGGCAATGCAACTTACCAGTGCGGCAAGACCGATTATAAGACTGTAAAGGTTGGCGATGATTACTATATGCCGCTGGCTATTAACTGGGCTTCTACTGAGGATAACTCTGTATCCGAATTGTTGGTTACCATGCTGCAAAAAGCAAAGACCACGTCGGATGCCGGTATGGTTATTGAACAGGATCTTCTTGACTTCTCGACGCTTCTTGATGCACTTTACAGAAGAGGCTCTCACACAACGCCTGAGTATGGCATGTTCAACTTGGGTACCGGTTTTACACCTATATATGATTATGCGGGCTACTGGATGACGAAATACTCCAAGTCCAACATTGTATATGCGGGTGTTGAGCCTTGCGAAGGTGCAACCTACACAGAGGCAGATGCATCCAAGTATTCGGATGAAGAGAATGCATTGATTGATGCTACCTGGAGATTGTATATGGGTCAGGGCAACACCGGTTGGTTTGCCGATGAAGTTCTTGACAAAACTTCTTGGGATATGGTTTACACCGCTACCACAAAGGAAGAATTCAAGAAATATTTTGTAGACTATATTGTTCGCTGGAACGAGGTTCTTCCCGAAATCGCGCTGTATTCCAACCTGTATCACGATGTTTATAACGCAAAGATTGGTGGTTACGAAGTAAATCCCGACTGGGGCGTTGCAAATGCAATCGTTTACTGCTACGACAAAACAGCACAGTAATTAAATGCTTTTCACAAGCGGCGGCGTTCGCCGCCGCTTGTGAAATATTCTGCCAACAGTATGGGGGATACGCGTGTCCCCCTATTTTGGCTAAAAGGAGATCGTATGGCAAAATATATTACAAAGCGTTTGGTGTATGTACTTATAGTTGCTCTTCTCCTCTCCTTCCTTCTTTACATGGTCTACAACTGGATTGATGTCGACCAGGCGCAATTGCGTCTTGATCCGCAAAAGACACAGCTCATGAAAGATGGCAGATATGAAGAGGTCTATCAAAACTTACGCCACAAGATGGCATTGGATGAGCCACTTGTTACCAGATACCTCATATGGATGGGGTTTGCCCCGTGGGAGGGTGAATATAACGGATTACTGCAGGGTAATTTGGGATATAGTTATAATTATAAAGATGATGTGATCAATATTATCGGTGAGCCGCTGAAAAATACGGTGTTTATCAATATTTTTGCAACAATTCTTGCGCTGGGGATTACCATCCCGCTCGGGATTTTTTGTGCTGTCAAAAAAGGAAGCAAACGTGATGTTGCGGTACAGGTTGGTTCCATTGTCGGATATTCGATTCCAACATTTATTATAGCGATTGTATTTATATGGTTGTTTGCCGTTATTTTGCAATGGTTCCCTGTTTCGGGCATGGGAACGCCGAATTCGAATTATACAGGCTTCCGCCTTTTCCTTGATAAATTGTATCACATGGCATTGCCTCTTATCGTTATGACCTTTACATCGCTCGGTGGCATGACGAGATATGTGCGGTCTTCTATGATCGAAGCTCTTTCTATGGATTGCGTGCGTACGGCAAGAGCAAAGGGATTGAAAGAAAGAGTAGTTATTTACAGTCATGCTTGGCGAAATGCATTGATTCCGGTCGTTACGCTCGTTGTTGGTTGGTTTCTCGGTATATTCTCCGGGTCATTGGTGGTTGAGCAGATGTTCGGATTAAACGGACTGGGCAAATTTTACATTACCGCAATCAATTCAAAGGATTTTGAGGTTGCGCTTGCATTGCAAATGTTCTATGTTATCTTGGGGTTGATCGGAAATCTGATTATAGACCTTGCGTACGGCCTTGTTGATCCGCGCGTACGCGTCAATAAATAAGGGGGTGTACGCATGAGAAAAGATAAAAAGTCAAATTATAATGTTAACACCGCCGAAAACGAAACAGAGAAAAAGACAAGCGGATTTTCCAAATTCACCTCTACAATTGCAAGATGGACAAGACGTTTGATATTTGGTGGGGGGAATTCCCTTTATAAGGAGCAAAAGAGAAGAGAAGAAGAGGAAGCGCAAAGCACCGCACGTTTTGAAGTTGAAAAGATTGAAAGCCCCGGTAAACAGCGGTTAAAAGCCTTTTTTGCCAATAAACTTGCTGTTATTGCACTTGGCGTTTTTGTTGTGATGTTTCTTACCATGATTGTGGGACCGATTTTCTTCCCCCTTGATATTTCTTACATGGAAGAATCGCAGAAAAACATTAGACCGGGACTTAATATGATGAGCGTTCCCGGAAAACTCAAGAACCAAATAGTCAGCATTTCTTCGCAGACGAAATATTCAATCGGGCTTTCCGAAGACGGCAAATTGTATGTTTGGGGCGATTCGAAATCTCTTAATAGAGACATGGCGGATATTCCCGAGGAAATAACCAAGCAGAAAATTTTGCATGTTGCTGCCGGTTCCGACCATGCGATTGCTATAGCGGAAGACGGTACTGTTTATGGCTGGGGAGATAACGGACTTGGTCAGTATGGACCGCTTCCCGAAGATAATGCGGCACTTCAATTTATGTGCACACAAGCACCCGATATTATCCTTAATGGTAAAATCGATGTTGCAAATGTTAAACAACTTGTTTGCGGAAAGCAAGTTACCGCCATTGTTATGAATGATGGAACTGCGTATTTGTGGGGGAATCACAGTAATGGTGCGACAAATATGTCGCGGATAAAGTCTCTTACTAATGTCGAAAAGATTGTGTTTACAAACGATACGGCTCTTGCTTTGCTCAAAGATGGAACATATGTTGCAGCCTCTCAATTTGATTACACGTATGTCATGAAAGATGGTGTAAAAACAAGGGTTCTTATGTCCGAATATATAGCCGAGATCGGAGCGAAGGTTGTGGATGTCGCTTCAGCACAAAATTCGATTGCAGTTGCATTGGATAATGGCACGATTTTGATCTCCGGAACTTATACGAGCGGAGAAGATCTTGTCCCAACGCTTGCGGCAGACGAACATATCGTGTCGATAGCAGGTGGAATGAAGCATTATACCGTGCTGACTGATAAAGGAACGGTTTATTCATGGGGTAGCAACACATGGGATCAAACCAACGTTCCGAAGAGTGCGAAAGGCGCGGCGGCCATTTACACCGGACCGTTCCAGAATTATGCTGTGGATGAAGATGGTGAGTTGCTTGCCACTTGGGGACTTAAGGGTTATATCATGGGAACCGATGGCTTTGGACGAGACATTTGGACAAGAATTGTAAACGGTGGACGCTTGACAATGACCATCGGCGCGATTGCGGTCATCATTTCCTCTATCATCGGCGTTATCGTCGGATGCTTGGCGGGCTATTTTGGCGGCTGGGTAGATATGCTTCTTATGCGTGTTGCAGAGATCGTTTCGGCAATTCCGTTTTTGCCGTTTGCGCTGATTCTTTCGATTGTGGTACAATCTCGCGGTTTCTCCGAAATGACGCGTATTATAATGATCATGGTAATTCTCGGACTACTGTCATGGACCGGTCTTGCGCGACTTGTTCGTGGGCAGGTACTTGCCGAAAGAGAAAAGGAATTTGTCATTGCGGCGAAGGCAATGGGTGTTGAAGAATGGAAAATTGCATTCAAGCACATTCTTCCGAATGTTATTTCCATTGTTATTGTTTCTATGACACTTGATTTTGCGGGTTGTATGTTGACAGAATCATCTCTTTCCTATCTCAGATTTGGTGTAAAGGCGCCGAGACCTACATGGGGTAATATGCTTGACGGCGCAAACGATTCTATAGTAATTCAAAATTATTGGTGGCAGTGGGTATTCCCCTCACTCTTCCTTATGATCACTACTATTTGTATTAATATCATCGGCGACGCACTTCGTGACGTTATGGATCCGAAATCCGATTCGGGGAGGTAATCAGATATGCCGTTACTTGAAGTAAATAATCTGCACACCTATTTCACAACCAAAAAAGGCACGGTGAAAGCGGTCAATGATGTATCGTATACCTTGGAACCGGGAAAAACACTTGGTATTGTTGGAGAATCCGGATCGGGAAAGAGCGTTTCGGCAATGAGTATCCTACGCCTTCTTGACGGGAACGGTTATATCAAATCCGGCGAAATTCTTTTTGATTGCGACGGAAAGAAAGTTGATTTGACCAAACTGTCGACCGAGGCGATGCAACACATTAGAGGAAACCAGATTTCTGTTATTTTTCAGGAACCTATGACCTCACTGAATCCGGTTTTTACCATCAAAAAGCAGCTTGCAGAGCCGTTTTTGATTCATCAGGGACTGAGCAGAAAGCGCGCGGCGGAAGAAGCTCTCAAAATGCTTTATGCGGTGCAAATTCCGAATCCGGAAGCGGTTCTCAAGCAATATCCGCACCAGCTGTCAGGCGGAATGCGGCAACGTGTCATGATTGCCATGGCGCTGGCATGTCGCCCGAAGATTTTGATTGCGGATGAACCGACGACAGCATTGGATGTTACCATTCAAGCGCAGATTTTGCGCCTGATGAACGATTTGCAACGCGAAAACGGAACTTCCATTATCTTTATTACGCATGATTTGGGCGTTATTAACGAGATGGCAGATGATGTGGTCGTTATGTATTGCGGTCAGGTTGTTGAACAGACCTCGGCAAGAATTATTTTTACAAATTGCAAGGTCAGTCATCCGTATACCGAAGGACTTATGGCGTCGATTCCTCGGATGGAGAATGTGGGAGGCAAACTGGAACCCATTCCGGGAAGTGTTCCTCATCCGCTTGATCTGCCCAAAGGGTGCAAGTTTGCACCGCGTTGTAAATATTGCACGCAAAAATGCATCGATTATGAACCCGAGCTTCGTGAAAACGCAGAAGGTCAGTTTATAAGATGTTTTTATCCTAACAAGGAGGAGAGAAACAGTGCCGAACACCAAAAAATTGTTGTCCATAACAAATCTTAAAAAATATTTTCCTGTGGCAAAGAACTCTCTTTTCCAAAGGGAGAAAATGTATGTTCGCGCGAATGAGGATATTTCGCTTGATATTTACGAAGGGGAGACTGTTGGCATTGTCGGAGAGTCGGGATGCGGCAAGTCTACATTCGGACGTGTACTACTGCAGCTGTATGAGCAGACAGCGGGAACTACCATGTATTACGGGCTTTCCCGCGCGGAGCTTGCCCCCCAATATGTGCGTGATACATTAAAGCATGTTGACAGATATGTTGCCAAGCTGAAAAAGATGCGCGCACATGCGAAGGCTATGACGGAAAAGGCAGACGCGCTTGGCGAACAAGCAACCTTCTTTGATCTGCAAAACAAGAATTTGGCAATTGCGGAAGCGCAAACCGCCGAAGCGCATATTGCCAAAATATTGGGCGGATTTCTCGTGTGTGATACCGAAAAAGGTGCCGCGCTTTTGTACAAGAAAGCACTTTTGGAGAATGCTGTTGCACAGCTTAGCGGCAAGGTCCAAAGTATAGGGCTTGACATTGATGATGCTTCCGCGGAAGATGGCGAAAAAAGTATCAGCGAACAAAAGCGGCAAAAACTTGTGCGCACGCGTGAGAATTTATTGGAGAAAATTGCACAAAAGCGCAAACAGATTGCTGCACTTGATGCACAGATTGATGCTGTTAAAAGATTGCATCAAAACGATGCCGAGTTTATGCGATACGAGGCAATGCTGGATGACGGAATTGATTTGGCACGGCTGAAATACAATGAAATGCGCCTTTTGCGTAAAGATTTGCAAATCATTTTCCAAGATCCGTATTCTTCTCTTGATCCCCGTATGACAATCGGTCAGATCATAGAAGAGGGACTCGTTGTGCATAATTTTTACAAGCACGGTTCTCCGAAAATGAAGGAGCATATTTTGCAAACAATGCGTGATTGCGGTTTGCAGGACTATATGCTTCACCGTTATCCGCACCAATTTTCCGGTGGGCAACGTCAGCGCATTTGTATTGCACGAGCACTTGCGGTGAAGCCGAAATTTGTTGTTTGCGACGAATGTGTTTCGGCTCTTGATGTGTCCATTCAATCACAGATCATAAACCTTTTGCAGGAACTGCAGGAGAGAGATAAGTTTACCTATCTTTTCATTTCGCATGATTTATCCGTGGTTCGGTTTATTTCCACGCGTATTGTTGTAATGTATCTTGGGAATATTGTTGAACTTGCTCCTACGGAGACCATATTCGAAGATCCGCGTCATCCGTACACGGTTGCACTGTTGTCCTCCATTCCGACAACCGACCCTGACAGCTTGCAAAAAGAGCGAATTCTTTTGGAAGGGAATATTCCCAGTCCGATCAAACCGCCGTCGGGATGCAAATTCCATACGCGTTGTTATATGGCATGTGAGCAATGTAAGCGCGTACCGCCGCCGCTGGCGGAAATCGAACCGGGACATTTTGTGGCGTGCCATTTCCCGGAGCGTAAGCTGGATGCGGACGGAAACTATTTGTTCAATCGTCCAGCAACCGAAAAGAAATCCGCCAGAAACGCGGATTGAAAAGGCGCTGAAAGAAGGAGGAGAATCCAATGTTTGGACGAAAATTGAGAAAAGCGGCATCCGAGGAGGAAGAAAATAGCCAGAAGGAAGAAGAATTGCAGAAAGAAAAAATATCAGTAAAAGATCGATTTGCGATGACTTTTTCCGCATTTCTCGTCATTTTCCTGCCGTGTCTTGCGATTCTCTTGGGACTGGGATTGTTGATTCTGTTCCTGTTTGGGGCATTATAAAATGTTTTGGGGCTGTAAAAACGCATTTTTACAGCCCCGTGATTTTCTAAAGGAGAAAAATATGCAATATGTTTTGATAACAGGTGCATTTGGTCGGGAATAGACGTGATGCGATTCGAACGCATCATGCATGTAAATTTGAGTAGCGCGTTTTCGCAAAATTGTGGACAGCGTGGAGTCAAAATCAATCCCTCCGATAAAAATTGCCGAAAAAACGGTTGCGATTTTGGAGAAAAAATCACCGGCGTTTGCATATGCAATCAATCGCAATCCGCTTTTGCGCACCTTTGATATGTTGCCAAGCAGCATGCAATTTCGTATTATCAAAGCGGTTTTGAAATGAATGAAATTTAAGGAACCGCTGATTTATTCGGCGGCACATCTTCGGCACATCTTTTTCCTCCTGCTTCTTGTCGAAAAACGCGAAGTACCTCCAGTACATCTTGCGTTTTTC
>CAZMAZ010000071.1:0-8444 GCA_964564255.1 uncultured Clostridium sp.
GCGGTGCCCCGCGAAAAAAGGAGAAAAGCCACTTATAAAAGTCCGGTAATTTCTTGTCCGACGGCGAGGGAATAGATAGCGACCGAGAGGGGGCGATTGCCGTAGATGCGGCGGACGGCATCCGCATACTGACGCAGTTGTCCGCCGTGCTTTTCGGACATATGCGCAGACAAGAGAGCGGGATTTTCGCGCTCTTCGGGGGAAACGGCATCGGTTTTATAGTCGCAGAGGTAGAGAGAACCGTCGTCGAATTCCAAAAGCAGGTCAATAGAGCCTTGCACATAGAGGGTGCGATCGCCGACCAAGACCTGCAGAGCGGGATTTTCGGTAAACTGCCGCAGGGGCAAAAAGGAGGTAAAGCGCACTTCGCGCCGCACGGTTTTCGCCGATTTGATTTTTTGATACAGAGAACCGGCAAAAAACTGCGCCATTTGCCGCCGATTGAGAATGCGGGCGGTGTGCGCATCGATAAAACCGTCGGCAAGCAGACGTTGCACCTCCGCCTCCACGCCGTCGGCTTCGACGCGCGCGTAATCGCAAAATTGCAAGAAACGATGGGCGGCATTGCCCAAATCGACGGCAGTCGGTTTTTGACGCTTGGAAAGCAGGTGGGAAAAATCTTCTTTTTGACTGCGCATCAGCTCCAGTCGCTTGCGAATGGTTTGTGCCGTTTCAAGGTCAAAATCGGATTCGTCTTTGCTGTCAATCGGGTTTGTGCCGTTTTGTGTATTAGGAAAGAAAACGCAGTGATCCAGCATGTTTTCGCTAACCAGAGAAGCGGCGGCTTTGGCAGGCACAGCGGCAAGCAGACGACTGTTTGCGCAAAGAATCGGCGCCTCCGCCGCCAGCGCGGCGTAATCGTAGGAAGGAGCGGCAGACGCCGCTTCGGTTTCCTTCGGCGCTTCGGGAAGACGAATGGGGGCATCGGTCTGCGCCGATGCTTCCAAAGGCAAATTTCGCCCGATTTCTTCACGCACAAATCCGCATTCTCCGAGCGCATCGGGAGAAAGCGCAAGCGCGGAAAAAATCCAATCGAGAAAGCACTGCGCCGACAGCGTCAGAGAGCGATCACCGAGAGAGGCATCGAGGGCGGCTTCTTTTTGCTTTTCCACCGAATCCACAGCGCCGCTGACATACAAATATTCTCTTGCGCGCGTCAGAGCCACATATAAAAGTCGCATGCGTTCTTCGACCAGACCGTCGCGAATGTCGTCGGCAATGACGCTCCGAACGGCAGTGTTGCGGCGGGTCAGTGTTTCGGGGTCATAGCTGCGCACGGCAACCCCGATCGACCGCGAAAAGAGAATCGAAGAGGTGCTGTCCCGCAGATTGAACCTGTTGCCGCAGCCGTATACGAAACAGATTGGAAATTCCAGTCCTTTTGCTTTGTGAATGGTCATGACAGATACGGCACCGTTTGACAGAACCGCTTCGGGCGCGCCGCCGGAGGCACCGTCGGTCTCGCATACGCGCCTAAAATAATGCAAAAAGCCGTACAGTCCGTTCCAGGCGCGCCGCACATAGTTGCGGGCAGAATCGTATACCAGGGTAAAAGCGTCGGTGGCGGTGAGCCCTTGCAGAATCGGGTCGTCGGCAAGCGTGCGCAATAACCGATCGGCGGAAAGACGTACCGTGTCCGCACGCCGCTTGTCCAGCCAGCGACAGAAGGTGTCGCATTTCTTTGCAAGCGGTGTGTCCGCATGCTCCTTGACGCAGAAAAGCAGAGCATCGTAAAGGGAAAGCGCGGTTCCCGCATCGGCACGCAGAGAAACCAGCTCTTCCAGAGAAAAGCAGATGCCGAAGGCGGGGGCGGTTAAAAGCTCGGAAAGCGGCAGGTCGGTACGCGGGTTGTTGAGAACCTCCAAAAGAGCCAGCAAAAGCTTGGTGTCGGCACTGTGCAAAAGATTGGAGTAGGACGGGCAGGAAACCGGAATGCCGCGCGCGGTCAGGAGCTTGACCAACTTGTCTGCGTGGCTTTGCGCCTGTACCAGGACCGCAATGTCACCCGGTGTGACAAGCGCACCGTTTGCCAGCCGCTTGTGCCCGATAAGACGGCAAATCCGGCGCGCAACCAGCTCGGCTTCCGCATCGTTTGGGGACAGATAGGGAGAGGCACCGTCGGGCGGGGTGTCGGGACGCTCGGTCAGCAGTAGCGTTACGGGCGGGGAGACATAGTCGTCGGACGGCATTTTTTTGCCGCAGACCAGATCATCCTCGGGCTTGTAGCCGATGGTGTCGGGACATGCCGCAAAGGTGTATCCGCAAACCAGATTGACAAAGCGTATCACATTCGGGTCGCAACGGAAGTTTTCCGACATAAAGACACTGCATCCGTCGGGAGCGGCGGTCGCGGGACCCTGCGCGGGCGGCAGAGCGGCACGCAGGGAGGCGAAAATCGAGGGATCTGCCTCGCGAAAGCCGTAAATGCTTTGCTTAATATCCCCCACCATAAACCGATGGTTGCCGCCTATTAGCGTAAAAATGCGATCCTGCAGGCGGTTGACATCCTGATACTCGTCGATAAAGACGGCGGCGTATTCCTCACACATCTGCGCGGCAAGCGGCGTCGGGGTGCCGTCCGCGGCTTGCAAAAGGCGGAGAAGATAGCGGGGCATGTCCGGAAAATCGCAGATACCGCGCGTCTTTTTTTCGTCGGAAAGGGCAGTATCAAATGCAGACAAAAGCCTGTGCAGGGAAAGGGCGGTGTCGGCACTCTCCCGCAGCTGCGCCGACAAAGCGTCAAGGTCATACGCAAACAGGCGCTCGGTCAGCTTTTTAAACCGCTCCCGATTCTTTTTTCGCAATGCCAGCATGTAGTCCTTGCGCGGCGCGACGGCGTCCTTTTTGACCGGCTTGAGAGCGGGGAAGGTAAAGGCATGCATGGCTTCGGCAATTTCCGCATAGGTACCGTTTTGCAAAAGACGTACAAGACGCAGGTAGGCGGCGCGATCCTCTTCAAAGGCAGGCAGATAGGAGACCGACAAAACGGGGTCGGTTTCCATTTCTTCAATGGCGCGCTCGGTTCTGCGGCAAAGAAGGGAGATTTCGGAGACGGCACCGGCAAGCAGGCGCTTGCCAATCAGAGAATCGGCAAAATCCCCTTCGGCGTCCCGTGCCATTTTGTCGGCGTAGCCAAGCAGGGCGTCCACCCCCTCGGGCATGGTAATCAGTTTTTTGTAAAGAGACAAAAAGGGAAGTGTCTGATCCGAGGCATCACGCACCGGCAAAACCGCATCTACCAAATGTAAAAAGGAAGGCTCCCGATTGTCGGCACGCACGGCGTCGGCGGCTGCTTCGTACATGCGATCCAGCGTGCGATTCATGACATCGGTATACAGAGGCGCCAGCTCCGCGTCGTCGGCATGTCGCATGGCGGAGGAAAGCCCCAGCTCGGCAAAATGCGCTCTGACGGGCTCTTCGAAAAAGGAATCGATGGTGCTGATATTGGCGGAGCCGAGCAGAAGCAGTTGACGGCACAGGTGCAAATCTCCCGGGTTTTTGGCAACGGCATCCGAAAGGGCGGCGGTAATGCGCGCCTTCAATTCGCCTGCCGCCGCCTTGGTAAAGGTGACAATCAGCATGTCGGAAATGCTCATGGGCGGGTGCTCGGCATCGCCCTTAAGCATGCGCACAATCCGTTCGGTTAAAACGGCGGTTTTTCCGGAGCCGGCGGCGGCACTGACCAGTACGGTTCTGCCGCGAATGCACATGGCGGCGCGTTGTGCGGGGGTATACGGACGACCGCCGGGCGGTTCGGGCGGGAGGTCGTCGAATGGGGAAGGCGCTATGGCAGCGTTGTTTTCAAGTAATTCTTGCTCGTGCATGTTTACAGTTGCCTTTCGTGTAGGGTGTGGAGTTTGTTGTTATAAAAGATTTTTTTGTTGAGCGGGTGGGGGTCTACATTCGAAATTGATTGTTTTATCCACAGCGGTGGATGAAGTGTCTATACCGTTCGGTTTGCTGTACCGACACCGAGATGCAGAAGCGAATCAATTTAGACAAAGGCCCCTTTGTGTAAAGGGGGCTGTCAGCGCAAGCTGACTGGGGGATTGCCTTGTAACGACGGGAATGCAGTATCTGCAAATTGTTTGATATACGGCAATCCCTCCACCGCAAGCGGTCCCCCTCCCTTTGCACAAGGGAGGCTTAGTTAGATTGTGTTAACAGCAATCAATTTTGTTTGTCTATTTTTACCGAATGGCGTTAACGTAACCGGCACGACACGCAGGTCGTTCTCTACATTCTACCGACCGCTGTGGGGTAGGGGTCCCCACTACAGTTTTAATAAAGAATATTCTATCGCAATAGCCGAACAATTCGCATAAAAACCCTTTCAAAAAGTTTTCGCCAGCCTTTTTCAAAAGGCTGCGAGGGGTTCGGGGGCGAGGAGCCCCCGAAAGCAAAGAGCGGAGTCTCGCGGAAAAACGTGCAAAATCTTTACATTTTAGGCTTTACATAAAGGGGGCACCGGTCGGCAAGGGAACAGAAGCGGCAATTTTCTTCGCCGGGGGTTCGTTCGGCGCAGCCGCTGTAAATACGAACACCGATTTGGCGCACCGCTTCACGGGTTTCCCGTTCCATTTGCGCCATGGCATCGGCATCCGACAGGTTCCCCGACAAAGAGCCGTCCTTTTTGCATTTGATGCCGCAGAGCGTTTCGGCATCCATTGTGTGACTGACCGCCTGCAAAACGCGCGGCTCCGACAAAAGGATACCGCTTCTGCGCGCGGTCGGCTTACCGTCGACCTCCGCGGTATAAAGATAGACGGCACCCGCAGGCTGCACGGTGGTTTCCGCCGCGGCGAAAAAGGGTGCATTTTGCGGCAGGGCGGCGGTAAACAGGTAGATTGGCAATTGGAAATCGGCATCGCGCAGATAGCGGTCAAGCCGAAAGGTCACTTCGCCCGATTTGTAATCGACCACGCGCAAATAGGTTTTGTCGCCGTCCTGCCAGCGGTCGATGCGGTCCATTTTGCCGCACAGACGAATGCGCGGAGCATCGGGGGAGTCGTCCAGCGGGATGCAGGGGGCATCCAGCGGGTCGTTTTTTTGCCCAAACGACTGCTCAAAGGCAATCGGGCGAAAATCGCTGTTTGCAAGCTCGTTTAGGGTGCTTTCCAGCAAAAGATCGGACAGCGTTTGCAGGCGGGAGAACTGATGCGCAAGACGCGGGGAAATTTCGGAGAGCGGCTTTGCGCAAAGCAGGCGGACATAGCGGTCGGTCAGTTGATCGGTCAATGCCTGCCGCTCGGCGCCGTCGATCTGCAAAAGACCGCCGTCGGGCAGACGGAGCGCAGACAGTGCCTGCTCTAAAATATAGTGAATCAGATTGCCCGCCGTGTCAAAGCTCACGCGTGCCGGCGCTTGCGAGCGCAGACGCAAAACCCGTTCGCAGTAAAACCGATACGGACAGCTGACAAAGGTGTGCAGTCCCGACTGCGAGAGCAGAAGCGTGTCGCCGAGGAGCTTGCGGGTCCGCTCGGCGGCAAAATCGGGCGCGGCGGTCGGTGCGGGTGCCGCAAGGGGCGGCGGTGTTTGCGAAAGTGGGGTAAAGACCGAGATCGGGCAATCGGGGACAAGCGCGCGCACGCGCGACCATGCGGTGCCCGGGGAGAGCGGCTTGCCGTCCGGCTGTTCGGTCGGCAAAAGCAGAACCAGAACATCGCGCGGCTTGGAAAAGGCGCGATAGACATAGTAAAGCTCATCCGAGGAGGCGGTGGTCCGGCTTTGTCCCGGTGTAATCGAAAGGGAAGCGAGCAGGCGCCGTTCGCTTTCGGAAAACAGACCGCGCGAGGTGACCGCATGCGGAAAATCGCCTTCGCAAAGTCCGGGCGTAATCACCGCGCGAATGTTTTCCACGCGCACGGTTGCCGCCGAGCCGATGACAACGCAGTCGTGCATGGCGGGAACCGAGCCGATGTCGGTACCGCCGAGCAAAAGAGAGAGCGCGGCGGAAAAATCTTCGGTCGGCATGCGTTCCGAGCCGAGCAGGTCGCCAAGCTCTGCCAGTAATTCCACCAGCGTGTCGTAGAGACGAACCAGTTCGCCTGCGCGTCGCACCTGTCCGTTTTCAAGCTCCTGCGCCGCCAAATCGGCAAGTCGGTCGGACAGCCCGACGGTTTGGGTATAACGGTAAAGAGCGGCACATTTTTCGCGCACCGTTTCACTCATGCGCAATTCGAGGGCAAGGGTGGAGAGCGGCGTCATGAGCTGTTCGCGAACACGGTTGGCGGCACGCAAAATTTCACCGGCGCGTGCGCTGACCGTCGGGGTGTATCCGTCTGGGTTCATGCTCCAAACCTCGGCTTCAAATGCCGCGCCGCGGAGATGCCAGGTGTTGCAGTAGTCTTCAAACAAATCGACATCGTCGGGTGCGGTGCCGCACAAGCCTGTTTTGGCAAGTGTAATCAAATCTTCTGCTTGCCAGTTGTGAGTTACGGCGCGCAGAGCGGACAAAAGCAGGCGCGCGGCGGGTTGGGAACGGAGGTCGGTGCGTTCGGACAAAAAGCAGGGAATGCCGTAGCGCTCCAGTGCCGCATCGAGAATGCCCTTTCGCATCTGCGGGTCGCGTGTAATGACCGCAATTTCGCCGAATTCGATGCCCTCCTTTTTCAGACGCAGAATTTCCAGCGCAACCGCGTCCGCTTCGGCGTAAATGTGCGGTGCGGAAATCATGCGCAGGTGGGCGCTGTCGGTCGGCTCGTAGGAAAGCGGCGGGGCATCGAATTGCCAAAGCGATTCGGAAAGTGCCCGCAAAAGCGGGGCGCGCCCGATGCCGGCGTCGGGAAGCAGGGTTTGCTTGATGGGAATGCCGGCACGATTGGCGTCCAGTGTGAGTTTTTGTGCGGTTTCGCGCAGGCTGTCGTATTGAATGCCGCGCTCGCCGAGTCCGCAAATGCCGAGGGTCAGAGTGACCGCGCTTGCCTGGCGCATAATCTCGCCAAGCACACGGCGTTCGGGAGCGGTAAAAGAGGTAAAGGAATCGACAAAAACATGGGTGTTTTCAAAAAAAACATGCTTTTGCAGGGTGTTTGCCAGTACAAGCAGAAGGTCATCGGGTCGGTCGTTGTATTTGGTAGCAAGCAGCATGTTGTATGCTTGGTGAATCAGCGCCAGGTCGGACAGCTTATTTGCCAGTGCGGGGGCACTCGGCAAACGGGAGCGGGCATCCTCTAAAATTTCCGACGTGATGCCGCTGTTGCGCAGCTCTTCGGTGGCTTCCAGCATCATTTCGGCAAGCGCGGGGTCGCTTCTGCCGCGATAGGTTTGTAAAATCCCGTCCAAAGAACGGAGCGTTTGCCACATGAGCAGTGTTTTGATTCCGCGGCTTGGTTTTTGCGCGGTAACACCGCCGTATTTGGCAAATACCGCCCCTGCCAGTCGGGAAAAGCTGTATATGGTAATACGATCGTGACAATCGGCGGGGAGGCGGGGTAAAAAGTCACGCTCTGCTATGTATGCCTGCTGTTCGGGAACCAAAAGGCAGGCGGTTTCTCCGCGAGCGGCAAGGGCAAGCATTTCCTCTTCGACCAAGCGGGTTTTTCCGCTGCCCGCATGTCCGAATAAAAAGCGTAATTCATGCATGCGGTTCTTCCTCCTTGAGCAAAAGATTTCGGCGCACGGTTTTGCGCGTGCGCCATGCATACGCACGCTGTGCAAATTGGTTGTCGGGCATTGTGTCAAGCGTTGGCAGGTCAAGATGGTAAATTAAATCTTTTCGGAAAAAGGCAATGGGGGAGAATGCGGTTCTGTCGCGAATTGCCTTTTGCGCCATCGGGCAGGCAAGCTGGCAAATGTCGCATCCCCACACGGTCGGGTGCGCCGCAAGGGCGGCAATTTCGTCGGGTGTCAGGGTGCCTTTTTTCTGCGTCAGAGCCGAAAGACAGTGCTCCGGCTGCCCGCCGACCGGACAGGCGGCAAGGCATTTTTTGCATCCCGCGCATTCTTTGATTTTTTGCGCTCTGCCGGGAAGCGGTGCGTCTGTAATCAGCTCGCCCAGAAAGACAAAGGAGGCGTATTTTTCTGTCAGCACTAAGCCGTTTTGACCGCGCACGCCCAGACCCGCTTTGAGTGCCGCGTCCCGTTCGTCAATGGGTGAATGGTCCGCAAAGCCTGCGAATCGATATTGCGGGAATCGTGCGCGCAGGGTTTCGCACAGGGTGTCAAACAGTTGGCGAAAGTAAAGGTGATAGTCCCGACAGACCGCATACGCGGATAGATTGCATTGCTTGTCCAGTGCCTCGGGGCAGAGATAAGGGACCGCTATCATAACCGCACTGCCGCTTGTCGGCAGTTCGGCGTGCTCTAAAAGATAAGGACGCAGAACGCGACAGTCGCTGAGCGGTAATGCCGCAAAACAGCGAATCTCTTCCGCCTGTAGCAGCTCCGCAATTGTTCTATATAAAACGCTGTCTTCCATTTTCTCTTTCTCCTTTCCTTTTTGC
>CAZMAZ010000072.1:0-5180 GCA_964564255.1 uncultured Clostridium sp.
CCTCGGCAGTAGCGCTGCTACATGCTGTAGCGAAGCTACAGCGGTCGTCCTTTTGCCTAAACTGACAAAAAATCTCTCTGCCGCCCAGCGCGCGTTGAATTATTAGAGGTACCCTTGAATTGTTTCCGAAAGACACCATGTCAAGATGTCTCTTCATAGTTTCATTTTACCGTATTTCGTCATGTTTGTCAATAGATTCCGCGCATTTTTTAAAATCTTCGGCACATGTGCCAACAATCGCATCCTTTTATTGTACAAAATAACGGCAGTCTTATGGGTGCCTCTAAGGAAACACTGATTTAATGAGGTGGTACAGATTCGGTACAGATTTTTTGTCTGTAGGGCACCTCTAAAAATTCATCGCACGCCGATTCGGTGAATGTGGAATTGTTCGAGATGCCCTTATATGAATTCATACAAGCCTGCCAATCTGCATACAGTATAAAAACACTAACCGATTGTAAAAGTCAAAGAGATACAAATAAAATCGTTTTTTCGGCAGCTTTGCCGCCGAAAAAACTCCTCTAAGACGAGCAAAGCGAGTCCACGCGCCGAGGGGAGCCGTCAAAATCGTAGATTTTGACGAGCGGCGATAAGCGCGTGCAAATAGTCGATTGTAAAACGCAGTTTTACAATCGACTAAATAAAAACACCGAAAGGAGATACTCAAACATGGAACATATCAAAAAAATTTTCGCAACCGCCTTAACGGTGGGGTGCATTTTATCTTCCCTTCTGTTCGGTAGCTGTACAAAATCGTATCGAGACGGATACAACTATCTTTCCGGCATCGTTTCATGGGATGCCGCTATCGATTGGGAACAAGAAGGTGTTCGGTTTACCGCAGTTGTCTCGGGCGAGGGAAATTTTGCAAAGCGTATTCGCTATACCGCTCCCGCTTCGCTCTCCGAAACAGAAATCACATACGATAAGGGTGCCGTGCTGGTCACGCACGGCACCCTCTCTGCCGAAGGCGAATTTTATGCGGGATTGCTGGCGCCCGCGCGCTTGTTTGCATTGGAAGCGATTGATATGCAAAATCCCATATCTGTGCAAAAGGAAGGAGAAACCTATACGGTGGTCTTTGACGACAATGTAACCGTCACCTTTTGCCAAACCGACGGTCATCGAGTGCCGAAAACAATCACAAACGGCACACTGTCGCTCTCGGTCGTATGGTTGGATGCCCGCATGTAACAGGCTGTTTACGCCCAACTCATGGTTGTGGGTTTTTCTTCAAAAATACAAACCTCTTTCAAAAAATCGACTGCTTTACGCAAACCTTCATCAATAGTCATCAGGCTGTCTTCGTGTTCAATGGACAAAACGCGATCATAACCGCAAAGCCGCAGATTGGAAACAAGGTCGCGCCAATAGGTTTCGCCGTTACCGTAACCAACCGTGCGGAAAATCCAGGCACGGTGTATTTCATCGCTATAGTGCTTGGTATCCAATACGCCGTTTTTGGCAATATTGATTGCATCAAGTTTGGTGTCCTTGGCATGAACATGATAAATAGCACCCGCAAGTTCGCGAATCGCGCAAACAGGGTCTATTCCCTGCCAGATAAGGTGTGACGGATCAAAGTTGGCACCAATAACGGGTCCGACCTCTTTACGCAAGCGCAGACAGGTTTCGGGATTATATACGCAAAATCCCGGATGCATTTCAAATGCGACATGAGAAACACCGTGATCCAAAGCAAATTTTGCCGCATCTTTCCAGTAAGGAATCAATTTCTTTTCCCACTGCCATTCCAAGATATGCAAAAAATCTTCAGGCCACGGGCAGGTTACCCAGTTCGGATAAGAGGAACCTTCACTGTCACCCGGACATCCCGAAAATGTAATTACCGTATCAATTTCCATTTTTTCCGCGAGCAACACGGCATTGCGGAAATCACGGTCATATGCCGATGCCAGATCGGAATTGGGATGCACCGCGTTTCCGTGTGCGGCAAGCGCACAAACACTGACATCGTATTTTTTCAATGTGTCAATAAAGGCATCGTATTTACGATTGTCGGCAAGCAGCTCTTCCGGATTGCAATGTGCCTTTCCGGGATACCCGCCCGCTCCGAGCTCCACGGTGTGAACACCGAGTCCCGTAATCAGTTGCAGTGCCTCATCAAGCGATTTGTCTCCGTAAAGATTGGCAAGTACACTCAGTTTCATATCATTTTTCTCCTTATGTTTATTGTGGGCACCTCTAATAATTCATCGCACGCAGATTCGGCGAGATCTTTTCCGTCATTTGTCACAAAACTCCTCGGCAGTAGCGCTGCTACATGCTGTAGCAAAGCTACAGCGGTCGTCCTTTTGTCTAAACTGACAAAAAACCTCTCTGCCGCCCAGCGCACGTTGAATTATTAGAGGTACCCTTGTGGGAATTCCTTTTTCAAAGAAAATTTTCGAAAAGAAGCCCTCTGAAGCCTTTCAAAATTTTCCCGAATATTTATAATCGGTTGCTTCAGCATCTCCATTATACGCGTTTGTGTGAATTTTGTCAAGAGAAAAGCAGAAAAAGATTCTGTTCTTTTTTGCAAAACACATACCACGATAAGCTACGCACATGTCGTATCGGAATCCGCAAAATACAAAGAAAAGCCACGGGCGGTTAAACCCGTGGCAAATTGTTAAACTGTCGCAGTTACAGGCGTTTTTCATGAATCAGTCAAAAATCTTTTCTACCTTAAATTCCCCTTTGCCGAACATATACATATAACCGTCAATATAAACGCCACGCATGTTTACAGGATTCCCCGAGAGCGATACATTAACAAGCTCTGTAAGTTCATATCCGTCAAAGTGCAAAAGTATATATCTGCACGCCTGATCGGAATTCTTATCGGTATTGTAATAGCTTTGATCAATAACACCGATACCAATAAGTTGATTGAAACGATCTACGTAGTAAGACTTATACTCGGTAGAATATTCGGCGTTTTCAAGTTCATACGCACATACACAACGAACATCGTCTTCCGTTTCTTCGTACACTTCGACCTTAAAACCGCTCCATGTGTTACTTCTGCCGATGCCGAGAAGATACCCGTTTCCAAGATTAATAAGAGAGGTCGAGAAGCCTTCGATCGTACCGGTGTCCTTATAGGTGATGTTTGTCAAATCGGACAAATCAAAGAAGAATACGGGATCGGAAAGTTCAATAGAGGTGCAGACATATGCGGTTTCTTTATCGAATCTTACCGACTGAATTTCCTCACGCGGAGGCGCAAAGTCAATCACCGACGCCACGATTGCAAAGGTCGAAAGATCAATACAATACAAGCTCGCATTGGATTTCCCGGTAGCTGTTTGAAGTATATCGGCAGAAACAACAGTGCCGCTACGGTCATACTCTTCCCGAATCGTTGTGGCATTTGTGGTAGCAAAAACACGAAGAACGCCTTCATACTCATCCATGCTCCACTGATCCTTAACGTAACCTCTGATCGTAACATTTCCTTTCCCTGCAAAGCTGTCGCCGCCATAGGTTAGGCAAGAAATCTCTGTCATGGAGTTTCTTGTAAACGTGCCGTCCTCGTTTTTCGTTTTATCCGCAAAAACGTGCGTTAGAAACACATGGTCTTCGGAAACATACACGTCTTCCGAATAGGAAAGATATGCCGCTTCCCCTTTGAGTGCAAGCGTATTTTGGTCAAGCTTTGTCACAACCGTATAACGTGTGATGTTCAAATTATCGGGAGATATGATGCCGTTTGCGGGAATACTGTGGGCGCCGTTTCCCTGATCAATTTGCGGAAGGAATGTGGCCTCATCATCAAAGTCAAGTTCTTGTTTGTTAATAACAAACTCGGTCAAAAGCAGAATGTTTCCGTTTGTCATACGGGATGACATGTAATCGCCTGTAATGCTGAACTCATCCTTCTTGACAATATTGGCAGGATCGCTGACATCAAGCGAAATCAAATTCACATAGCGGTTTGAATTGCTGTCGGTTTTCGCGTAATATTGCGTAACCACCGTTACGGTCTTGCAATCGTCTGAAAGGTAAAACTCCCATTGATCCGAATAATAGTTCTTGCTGCCATCGTAGAGCGTGTAACTGCCAACTTCTTTTGTGTTTTCTTTATCGATGGAATAGATGCGAAGCACTTCACTGTCAAGATAATAAATGTGCGTGTCACTCCGTTTGATGCGATCGGCTTCTGTAATCCCTTCAACTTGATTATCTGTAATCTCGCGATAATTGCCGGTTCCGCTTATTTCGCTGTTCGGCGCATCGTTGAGCGCATCACCGCTTTCTGCTTTTCCGTTGTATAAGTAAACATCCTTATTTGCCCAAATTTTTTCTGCATTGTTTTTATACTTCGGCTGCTCAAAAGTAAGTGCGTTCAATTTTTGAATGAGTCCGTAATACTCGCTATCTGCATATTGCGATACATCGGACGGAGTCGTATTAAACGGAATAAAAAGCCACAAATTACAAACAACCAGCACCAAACACGCACAAGCCGCGATAAGAGGAATAAACACCTTTCCCTTTTTCGGCTTAACTGCATTGTCGGGATGTGCCTCGGCAATGTATTTATCATCGGCAAGGCTTAAACCGCGAAACCAATTCTTTTTCTTCATAAAAATACTCCTTCTTTCGTAAGGTAATCTTTGAATTTGCTTCTGGTTCTGTGTAGAATTACACTGATATGACTTTCCGAAAGATGCATGCTGTCAGCAATCTCCTTGATACTCATCGAATACCAATATCTGCGCATAAATATAATACGAGTGCGGACATCAAGGCTTTCAAGAAATCCATTGATAGCCCGTTTCAGCACATATTCGTCCTCGATTGAAGCATCTCCGTTGGGAATGCATTCCCAATACTCATCAATCGTGCTCACTATTTCCGCGCCGCGCTTCTGCGCGCTCTCATATCGAAGTCGGTCAATGGCAGTGTTTCGCGTAATGCGCGCAAGGAACCCCTGCAGCTTGGTCGGTCTTTCGGGTGGCATTGCATTCCACGCACCGTTCCAAGTGTCATTAACACATTCATCCGAATCTTCGTGTGAGTGAAGAATATTGTATGCGATGGTATAACAATACTTTCCGTATTTTTGTTCGGTTTCTCGAATGGCAGCTTCATTGCGTTCCCAATACAGCATAACAATTTTTTCGTCTTCCATACAGTCACCTCCTTACACAGTTCCTAAAGGCCTTTCA
>CAZMAZ010000072.1:5280-8432 GCA_964564255.1 uncultured Clostridium sp.
TACGCACGTAAAATATTTTCGCGATCCCAAAATGCCGACACCAGCATGATTAGCGTGCTTTCCGGCAAATGAAAATTGGTAATCAGGGCATCGGTACACTTGAAACGATACCCGGGGTAAATAAAGATACCCGTATCGCCCGACATGGCGTGCACAATACCTTGGTCGTCCGATGCGGATTCCAGGGTTCTGCACGAAGTGGTCCCGACACAGATTACGCGCCCGCCCTTTGCGCGACACGTATTAATCAAATCCGCGCTTTCTGCCGATACCGAAAAATATTCCGTATGCATCATATGAGCATCAATCCGATCCTCTTTAACCGGTCGGAAGGTTCCGAGTCCGACATGCAACATCACGCGCGCAATATGCACGCCCATTTGTTCGATTTGTTGCAAAAGTGCAGGGGTAAAATGTAATCCCGCCGTCGGTGCCGCCGCAGACCCTTCCTCTCGCGCATAAACGGTTTGGTAGCGATTCTGATCGGTCAGCTGTTCTGTGATATACGGCGGCAAGGGCATTAAACCAATCTCGTGCAGAATGCTGTATATGTTCTCATACCGTTTATGGTCATAAGAAAACCGAATAATGCGATTCCCCTCTTCTACAAACTCGGACACCTCTCCTTGCAAAATACCCTCTCCGAATGACAATCGTGCGCCGATGCGCGCCCGTTTTCCCGGCTTGACCAAGCATTCCCAGGTATCCAGTTCGCGTTGTCGGAGCAAGAGAAGTTCAATCCCCTTTTCGGGTTGATTTTCCGTGCATCCGTATATACGGGCAGGAATTACGCGAGAGTCATTGATTACAAGAACATCACCGCTGTGCAAATATGAAAGCAAATCATAAAAATGTCTGTGCTCGATCTCTCCCGTTTTGCGACTAAGCACCATCATACGGCAAGCATCCCGTTGTTCCGACGGGTGCTGTGCAATTAAATGTTGCGGCAATTCATAGTAAAAATCCGATCGCAACAATTCTGTTTTCGGTTTTTCATTGACAATGGGGGTAGCGGCGGGTTCCGCATCTCCGCCAACGGTTAAACACGTTTTTGACATGGTAAATATTGTCCTTTCCCGTGCAAGCATCATACACTGAAAACGGATTCTGTCGAAACATCTGACATATCCGCCGTCTTGTTCGCACACATCTATTTTAGCACAAAACCGATTTAATTGCAACAGAAAGAAAGGATTTTTTACACATGGGTCACACAAATAATATGCATGATACACAAACGAAGCATGCATCGCATATGTCACTTGGTCACGCGCCCTTTTTCGGCGTAGCAACCGCACTGATCACGCCCTTTACGGCAGACGGCAGTCAAATCGATCACACCGCTCTGCAAAAACTGATTGATCGACAATGTGATGCCGGCATTGATGCCCTTTTGATTGCGGGAACAACCGGAGAGGCAGACACTCTGTGCGATGCGGAATACACCGATTTGCTTAACTGTGCCGTTCGTTATACCGCACATCGCGTTCCCATCATTGCGGGGTGCGGTTCCAATGATACCGCACACGCCTGCCGACGCGCACAAATTGCCGCAAATGCCGGCTGTGATGCATTGCTTGCCGTTACCCCCTATTACAACAAAGCCTCGCGTCACGGATTACTTCTTCATTTTCGCGAAATTGCCGATGCCACACCGCTTCCTTTGCTCTTATACAATGTTCCCGCACGCACCGGTTGCGATTTAGACGTTGAAACCGCTTGTGCACTCAGCGCACATCCGCGCATTGTCGGCATCAAAGAGGCAAGCGGATCGATTGATCGCATTGCCGATTTGCTTGCATCCTGCAATCATGATTTTACCGTTTACAGCGGTAACGATTCTTTGTTTTTACCATCCTTATCGATTGGTTCCGGCGGGGTCCTTTCGGTCTTGTCCAATCTCATTCCCTCGGAAATGCACACACTTGCCATGCTTTACGCATCCGGAAACACGAAAGAGGCGGCAAATCGGCATCGCAAATGGACACCTCTTTGTCATGCATTGAATGCCGAGGTAAATCCGATTCCTATCAAAGAAGCTCTCTCTTTGCTCGGCTTGTGTGAACCGAGTCTGCGTCTTCCGCTTTGCCGCGCCGAAGAGTCGACACGTGCGCTGCTAAAATCGGCACTTACCGACATCGGTTTACTTTAAAGCATCTTTAAAGGGCATCTCTAAAAAACAATGACGGAATAAATTTTCGAATTCGTCACATACTACCTTGTGGCATCCTTTCCCAACCCTCGATGCACCAAAAACGCAAAGGAGAATCCACATGTGGCAGGAATATTTTTCAAGTCATTTTACCGGTGAGCCCGCCGGATTTTTATCGCCGGCACATCTTTTACAATTGGCTGTCGGCTATCTTTGCGCTGTGTTTCTCGCCGTTTGGCTCGGCAAATCGCTTCGCACGGCAAGTGAGCCCAAAAAACGTTCCGTATTACGCTTTGCGGCTTTGTTTCAGCTGTTTTGGGCAATACTGAAAATCACAGCCGACTGTATTGATGCAAAATCCGCCGCGCCGATTTTGCTTTCCCTGCCCTTTTATTTGTGCAGTATCATGTTTGTTGCCCTGCCGATTGCCGCTTTCGGGCACGGCAAATTTGCACGCGTTATGACCGATTTTGTTGCCGTGTTCGGCATACTTGCCGCTGTCGCCGGCGCCGCCGGTGCGGCATATATTTACCGTGTTTACCCCGCCCTGCACATTCACACGCTGGAATGCTTACTGACACATCTGACTTCCGGTTTTGCGGCTCTTTATATTCTGGTTGTGCGTCTTGCGACCTTCCGTCGCACCGATCTGCCTGCCACCGCCTGCGTGCTCGGCATTTTTATGGTGCTTGCGGCAGTAGCAAACGCTCTGCTTGCCGCAACACCGTATCCCACCAATTATATGTTTCTGATTCGATCGGACGGCACGCCGTTTATACTCTTCGAAGCCTTATTCGGTGCCGGCAGTACCTTATATGCGCTTGCCACCGCTCTTGCCATGTGGCTTTGGTGGGCAGTCGCCGGCATCACCTGTGTCACCCTTTCTCAAAAAGCGCAAAAAATTGAGCTTCCCAAGTCATGAAAAAAGCCCCGCAAAAATTTTTGCGGGGCTTTTGACTGTAGGCATTCTTGCAGGACTCGCCGCGCTTTGTTCTCGCTT
>CAZMAZ010000073.1:0-8032 GCA_964564255.1 uncultured Clostridium sp.
GAGGAAAAAGATGTGCCGAAGATGTGCCGCCGAATAAATCAGCGGTTCCTTTACACGCCGTCCGTTTTGAGAAAACGCATGATGTCGGGGTGAGGACGTGCGATGACCTCGCACAGCTTCACATTACCGACCTCTGCCGCCGCCGATCTGCCGGCTTCCGCGGCGGCTTGCACCGCGGAAACCGAGCCTTCGACCACAACGGTTACCAGTCTGCCGCCCAAGCGTTTCTCGACATGAATCAGCTTTACATCCGCTGCCTTGACCATCGCGTCAAGACCGACAATGGCAGTGACCATTGCCTGCACTTCGAGCAACGCTATTGCGCTATCCATATGTGTGACCGTAGCTTTGCGAGCGATTAGCCGATCTTGGGCAGAAGAAGCTCAACGTCGTCGTGAGGAGCCGGGATGACATGCGTAGCGATGACTTCGCCGAGTCTGGAAGCTGCGGCACCGCCTGCTTCCACTGCGGACTTCACGGCACCCACGTCGCCGCGGACCATGACGCTCACGAGTCCGCTACCGATTTTCTCGGAGCCGATCAGCTGAACGTTTGCAGCCTTTACCATTGCATCTGCTGCTTCGATTGCAGCGACAAGACCTCTGGTTTCTACCATACCAAGTGCGAGTTTCATAATTTTTTCTCCTTTTTATTGTTTTAATTTTTTATTTTTGTTTTTGTGGGGACCTCCGCTTGTTTTCGGAGGGTCCATGGGTGATTAGTTGGATTCTTTGCGGTGTGTGCCGCTTTTTGCCGTCTTCTTTTTGGGAAGATTGCGAAGCTTGTCGCGACCGAGCGCACTGAGCTGTGCAAACCACTCCACATCCGACGAAAGACCGGAATTGATTTTGGAGGTGATATACAGACCGCGCTTTTTTGCTTCGTCGATTCCGCGTGCGGCGGCGGCTTCCACTGCCGAGGGATCGCCTTCAAACTTGACGATCATGACAAGCGGAACTTCACACTGATCCGCATTTGCGGGCTTATTTCTGTCAATGGCAACCACCTTGACATCTGCCGCTTTTGCCACGGCATCCGCAACGACAATCGCCGTTGTGAATCCGTAAACTTCGATCATACCGAGTGCTGCCATAAGGTGTATCCTTTCTGTTGGATTTCGGCTCCGTTCCGACCGACCTTTTTGTTTTGGCGCGGGCGGGCAGGGGACCTATCTCGCTTATTTTGCGATGTAGCAGATCTTGATGCCCTTCTGCGCAACATTGGTTTCCATTGCTTCGTTCATCTGATCCAGCGGGTAGGAATGTGTGATCAAATCCTCAATCGGAATGTTCATTTCCCGACATTGCTTCAGGAAAGCAATGGTCTTCGGATAATCCTCGGCGCTGTAGTCCCAGGAGCCGACAATGTTGATTTCCTTGTTGCACATAGCAAAGTGCGGATTGACCTGATACTCACCGTTGTTGACAAAGAAGCCCATTTCGCACATACCGCCACCGCGGCGAATGTAGCTGTAAATGTCGGCTGCCGCAGCGGGAGCACCGGTGCACTGGAAGGCAAAGTCGACGCCGACGTTGTTGGCGACCGCCTTGACCTTGGCAACCCGCTTCTCCAGCGTGTCCTCGTCGGGACGCTTGAAGCAGACTGTCATTTTGGCACCTAACTTTTGCGCTGTCTTCAGACGGTCTTCGTTGCCGTCCACGGCGATGATATAGTTAATGCCGGCGGCACGGAGCACGCAAAGCATTACAAGTCCGACGGGGCCGCAGCCCTGCAAAAGAACCTTGGAGCCGAAGTTGATAAGACCGGTGGACTGACCGCGCTCCAGCGCGTGTACGCAAACGGTAGCCAGCTCCAGAAGCATACGCTGATTGAGGTTGAGGTCGTTTACTTGGAAGTAGGTCGCGCCCGCACCGCGGATGACCATGTAGTCGGCAAACCAGCCGTTGACGCGGTTGCCCTCCGCTGTTCCTCTCTTGTCGCCGATCAGACCGAACACGCCCTGATTGTCGCAGAGGTTGGTGCGACCGGGAACCATGCGGCATACATAGCAGTCGCCGCAGCTGATAACCGAGGTTACAATCTTGTCGCCGACCTTCAGGGGCTTGCCTGCCGTGTCGCATTTGATGTTTTTGCCGAGGTAAACCACCTCGCCGGTGCCTTCATGTCCCAGAACAACCGGCATCAAGCCGAACGGGTCCTGACGCCATTCGTGCACGTCGGTGCCGCAGACGCCCGCACCTTCAACGCGAACCAGAATGTCGTCGTCGGTCAGCTCGGGGATGGGGATTTCCTTGACTTCGAATTTTTTGGGTGCCACCAGCATTGCACAGTGTGCAACCTTGGGCAGTGCGGCAGAGGGAGCGGAAGACGTGTTCCGTGTCATGCCGGATACCACCTGGCGGACGATTTCTTCAATTTGAGAAGCCGTTACATCCATAATTGTTGATTCCTTTCTGTGTATTTTGCCAAAAAACGTTTTTTGGGGGAAAATCAGATAATTCTGAAGTGATCCGCCATGACACAGCGGCGCAGACGCGTAAAGCTCTTAGCCGATGTGATGCCTTCGCCGGTCGGACCCGCAATAGTGAAGGTGGTGTGTCCTTCGCCGCCGAAGCCGATGCCTGCGTAGGAGGGCGCATTCTTGACAAAGATAGTGGTCTCAATCGCTTTTGCAAAGCGAGAAAGGTTATCGATGTTTTTGGAATGCATGTGGGCGGTGTGACGGTTGCCGTGCTCCGCCTTGACGGCAAGATCGATTGCCTCGTCAATATCCTTGACGCGGACGATACCGAGAATCGGCATCATGAGCTCGGTCTGCACGAAGGTGTGCTCGAAGGGAACCTCTGCAATGGCGCAACGGATTTCCGGGCCGACCTCAATGCCGATTTTTTTCAAAATCACATGGCAGTCATGACCCACGCAATCGCGATTGACACTGCGGGAAACCTTGCCGGTTTTGGGATCGGTCTTTTCGACCACAACCACCTTTGCCAGTGCATCCGCTTGCTCACGCGTCAGCAGAATGCAACCGTTGCGAAGCATGCCCGCAATCAGGCGGTCCGCAACATTGTCAAAGACAAAGACTTCTTTTTCCGCAATGCAGGGAAGGTTGTTGTCGAAGGTGCATCCGTCGATAATGTCCTTTGCCGCCTTTTCGATGTCGGCGGTGTCATCCACAATGACGGGCGGGTTGCCCGCGCCTGCACCGATTGCCTTCTTTCCGGAAGACAGAACGGCTTTGACCACGCCGGGGCCGCCGGTGCAAACCAGGAGGCGAATGGCGGGGTGCTTGTACATAACCTGTGCGGTGTCCATGGTCGGCTTGCGTACCGAGGCGACAAGCACCTTGGGACCGCCGGCGGCAAACACGGCACGGTTGACCAGGTCAACCGCATAGTTGGAGGTAGCGATTGCACCCGGATGCGGGTTGAACACAACGCCGTTGCCGGCGGCGATCATGCCCATGGAATTGCAAATAACCGTTTCGGAAGGGTTGGTGGAGGGGGTGATGGCGCCGACCACGCCGAAGGGGGCGCGTTCGGTGAGCGTCAGACCGCAGTCACCGGTTTTGGCTTCCGCTACGATGTCCTCGGTTCCGGGCGTTTTGTCCGCAACCAGAATGTGTTTTGCTGTTTTGTGATCCACACGGCCCATGTGGGTTTCCGCAACGCCGAGCTCTGCCATAATGCGAGCCTCGTCGCGGCAATAGGTGCGAATCGAAGAGATCAGCTTTTCTCTCTGTGCAACCGACATTGCACGAATGGCGGCGTAGCCTGCGCCGGACGCGTCGATGGCTTCCTCCATGGTTTCGTAAATGCCGATCAATTTTCTGCCATGATACTGGGTGGCATCCCATTCTTTATCGTTTACCAGGGTCTGTTCGCCCATACCGGCGATAACCTTGGAAACAATGTCGGCGATTTGCGCCTCGGTCCAATTGATTGCCATTTTTGAACTCCTTTCCTTGCCTGTTGGCTGACTTTGCAGAAAATTATCTGCCAAGGGAAGCGAGAACCTTTTTGGTGATTTCGGCAATCAGTGCCTCGTTCGCATTTGCGGAGGAAGCGCTCTCGGTGTGGCAGGAACCGTCGCATGCATGTGCGTTGTCCTTGCAACGGCACTTGTCGGTGCCGAGGTTGGGGCATCTCTTGCAGCCGGGGTGCTTGCCGGGCAGGTTGAACTTCTTGCGCAGCTCCATCAGCTTTTCCAGCTCTTCGCAGGGAATCTCGTCGATACCGCCGAGCTGACGTGCGTAGAAGTTAATCTTTGCGTTGAATTCGACCTCTTCCATGGTGAAGCATGCCTTGAGCAGGGTGTTACCGACCGTGAGAGCGCCGTGATTCTTGAGCAGGAATGCATCGTGCTTCTGAATGTGGGGCATCAGGGAATCCGGAATTTCCATGGTGGAGGGGGTGCCGTAATCGCAGGTCGGAACATCGCCGATGGTGAGAACGGCTTCGGGCAGGATGTAAGCATCCAGCGGGATTTTAGCAACCGTGAATGCGGTTGCAATCGGGGGATGAGCGTGTACCACTGCATTGACGTCGGGTCTTTCCTGGTAGACTCTCAGGTGCATCTTGATTTCGGAGGAGGGGTTGAGTCTGCCTTCGATTTTGTTGCCCTGACCGTCGATGCGGATAATCATATCCGGGGTCATGTAACCCTTGGATACGCCCGTCGGGGTGCAGTAATACTCGTTCGGACCAACTTTAACGGAAATGTTACCGTCGTTGGCTGCTACGAAACCGTGGTCGTAAATACGCTTGCCGATGTCGCAGATTTCCTTTTTGATTTCAAATGAAGACTGTGCCATTTTTTATGTATCCTTTCAATTAAAAAATTTTCTTTTGAGTTTCTCCGACAGTATCTGACAGTATCTGACAGTATCGGAGGAGTCCCTTTATTTCACCAGCGCCTCGGTATCCTTGGCGATCATGAATTCTTCATCGGTGGGAATGACCAGCACCTTAACGCGGGAGTCCTTGGCGGAAATGTCGAGATTTTCGCCGCGCGGTCCGTTTGCGTTGACCTCACGGTCAATGGCAATGCCGAGATATTCCAAATCGGAAGCCACCAGCTCGCGCATTCTGCGGTCGTTTTCGCCCATGCCCGCGGTAAAGACCAGAACGTCAATGCCGTTCATCTCGGCAACATAGCCGCCGATAATCTTTTTCGCGTTGTGAACCATAATATCCAGCGCCAGCTTTGCGCGTGCGTTGCCGGCATCGGCAGCGTCCCAAACGTCGCGTGCGTCATTGGAGACACCCGAAACGCCGAGCAGACCGGATTTCTTGTTCATCATGTCGTTGACCTCGCCGGCACTCATACCGGTTTGCTCCATGATATAGGGAATAATCGACGGGTCGATAGAGCCGCAACGTGTTCCCATCGGGATGCCTTCCTGCGGGGTAAAGCCCATGGAGGTATCCACAGCCCGACCGTTTTTGACGGCGGAGATGGAAGAACCGCTTCCGATGTGACAGGTAACAATCTTGAGCTCCTCTATCGGGCGACCGACAAACTTTGCCGCTTCGGCAGAGACATAGCGGTGCGAGGTACCGTGGAAGCCGTAACGGCGAACGCCGTAGGTTTCATACCACTCGTAGGGAAGTGCGTAAACATACGCCTTTTCCTCCAGTGTACTGTAGAAAGAAGTGTCGAACACACCGACCATCGGCTTGCCCGGCATCAGCGCACGGCAGGCATTGACACCCTTAATGGCAGGGGGACCGTGCAGGGGATTGATGGGAATGATGGATTCGATGTAATGCATGGTGTCGTCGTCCAAAATGCTGGACTTTTTGATTTTTCCGCCGTGCGCGAACCGATGACCGACAGCCGTGATTTCGTCAACGCTTTGGATGACGCCGTACTCCGGATCGGTCAACAGCTTCAAAACCAAAGCAATCGCTTCGTTGTGCGTCGGCATGGGGTAGTCCGCCTGATAATTCGGCTTGCCGGGACGCTTGTGTGTAATGGCGCCCGAAAGTCCGATTTTCTCGCAGAGACCTTTTGCAAGTACCGTATGCGCGTCCATATCAAAGAGCTGATATTTGAGAGACGAGCTTCCGGCATTGACAACCAGAATTTTCATGCTGTTTCCTCCGTTTGCAGAATGATTTGCAGAATGATTGACGTTCGTTTGAGACAGAGTTTCATTCACAATCTATTATAACAAATTTTTGCGCCGTTTGCAAGAGGGCAAACGAATTTTTTCGTGAAATATTACCCGAATTTTTGCGGAAATTTGCGGGACCTTTTTATGAAATACTCACAGTGTGAAAAATTTGTCAGATTTCTCTGTCAAAAATTTAACGGAAAGAGCAAAAAAATCGGGTTTTGCCCGATTGTTTCTTCAATTATTATATATGTTGTGCAACCGGAAAGTTATTTTTTTAACAACCCGCCGCCGCGCGAAAAAGCGCATTTTTTTGTCCGTCAAAATGACCAAAAGGGAATCCTCCGCAGAGTAACGCGCGCCGGCGGGGGGAATGAAAGAGATTCTTCGCGAACGCTTGACAGCGTTTACGCTCAGAATGACAATGTAGTTCGACAGCGGTGGATGAGGTGTCTATCAGACTCATTTTGATAAACCATATCTTGTCGCAACAGCCGAACAATTCGCATAAAAAACCTTCCAAAAAGTTTTCGCCAGCCTTTTTTCAAAAAGGCTGCGGGGTGTGGGGCGGCGCCCCGCGAAAAAATCGGCGGCGAGGGGTTCGGGGGCGAAACACTCCCTTCGGGAGCCGCCCCCGAAAACAAAGGTTGGAAAGGCTATTGACCAAGCAAACTTGCTTCGATGCGCAAAACATCCGGAATAATCAGTTTCACGCCTTTCCGCTGCAGCGCAAGCACCTTTTTTGCTTTTCCTATCAGTCTTTTTTCAAACATGCCATCTATGCGAACCGGCAGGGAAGAACGACGGTCAATATACATGTTCTTTATGTAGCTTTGTGTTACAGGACACATGTTTTGAATCAAAAAAGCTTTTTCATGTCCGAGAACATAGCCGAAATCAATTGTGTCGCATTTTCCGTATTTTTGCACTTTTTTGTTGTAATGATAGCGGTATTTATTGACATCATGAGAAAAAGGAATCATCCAAAAAAGTCCGGTGGCACTGTCTTGAAATGCGTAAAAACAAGGACGATCATGAGGCTGACCATTGACGGTGTCTTTATTTCGCATCAAAAAAGGATCCGGAAAATCGGTAAAATATTGATCGTTAAGATAGTAAAAGCAACCAGTGTCCATCATGTACCTCGTGCAAAAAGAAGCTCCGTTTCGCAAACGGAGCTTCAAATATTTGAGCTCGACCTCTTGATGAGTCGCATATCGAGTAGCGACAAACATTTGCGCTCGTTCTTTTTTTAGTTGCTTATCGAGTCGCAACAAACATTTGAGACAGTAATCTGTCTTACGGTACCATTATACCATATAAGCAATCGTTTGTCAACACCTCGGAACACATTTTACGAAGTTTTTTAGCAAAGAATTGCTTACGGTATTATTATATTCAATTTCAAAACAAAAAGGAAAGGGAATATCAGGAAAAAATGCTTTTGGGCTCTTTTTCGGCTGTTGCTTTGGAGCAACTACGTGCTATATGAAAATGTCATACATGCGCCGGCGAGGGATGAAAGAGATTCTTCGCGAACGCTTGACAGCGTTTACGCTCAGAATGACACAGAGGAGGCGGTGCCGGCGGGGGAGAACCGCGGCGACGCCCGGAATATGCCGTTTGAAGCGGACCGTCGGGGACGCCGGTCCCTACGGAAGGACCCGCGCGACGCAAGAGAGAGCGAATTTAAAAAAAGGCTCTCACAGAGGAGGCGGTGCCGGCGGGGGGAGAACCGCGGCGACGCCCGGAATATGCCGTTTGAAGTGGACCGTCGGGGACGCCGGTCCCTACGGAAGGACCCGCGCGACGCAAGAGAGAGCGAATTTAAAAAAAGGCTCTCACCGGGGAGAGCTCCCGCGAAAGCGGGTGAGAGGGGCAGACCGTGCGGTTTGTCCGTTGCGATGCCTTGACGCCGCCCCGCCGTGTCATTCTGAACAACGTGAAGAATCT
>CAZMAZ010000074.1:0-6313 GCA_964564255.1 uncultured Clostridium sp.
CGCTCAGAATGACAATGTAGTTCGACGGCGGTGGATGAGGTGTCGACCGTTCGATTTGCCGTACCGACACCGAGAAGCAGAAGCGAATCGGTTTTGAAAAAGGGGCTGTCGCAAATGCAGATTTAAAGCATTTGCGACAGCCCCTTTTTGCTCTCGGCTTTGCTCAGCGGTGAAGCAGAACTTTTTCGATTTGGCAGACATAGACGGTGTGGAAATCGTCGATCGGATAGTTTTTGAGAATCGAAGGGTCGGTAAAACCGCTCTTTTCGATTGTGTCCACGTACAGCTTGCGACAGAGAAAGACCATTCTCGCCTCGGCGGGGAAGGCGTAGTCTCGGTCGACAAGCGGCGTCAAGCCGGTTTCCTTGAACTTATTGCAGTCTCTGCCGCTTTTTTTGCCGCAAAAGGACAGCGCATCGCGGTATTCGGGTGTAAAGAAAGAGAGGGTCAAAAAGTCGGATGCCTCGGTAAAGGCGTGCGTGTAGCGTTGCGGACGGACAAAGCAGACGGCAACCGGCTTGTTCCAGAGAATGCCTGCCAGTCCCCAGCTGGCGGTCATGGTGTTTACCTGTCCGTCTTTTTGTGCGGTAATCAGCATCCATTCCCGCCCGATGGCGCGAAAGAAATTGTCCTGTAAATCTTCGGGATTGACTTCGGTAAAGAGAGGGGAAAGGGAATCGTTCATGGGAGTTCCTCCTGATAAAATGCAATAAAATGTGATAAGCTACCGCTTGCTATAAGCCTATGCGAAAGCGGTGCTCGGATATGCGCTATTCTCCGATCAGACTGCGCAGCTCGTTCAGTCGCGCCGCGGTAGAGGTGGCAATGACATTGTTGATAAACAAAACGGTATCCACGTTGTGCGCGGTGACAAAGGCATCCAAGGTCATTTCGGTGTAGTAGCGATAATCGATGACATATACGTATTCGTAAGAATCCACAAGGAAGGGAACAAAGGCGTTGCCGAAGGATTCCTTGACCACGACAATGGCGGAGCCGTCGCTCTTTTGCGGATTGTGGATTTCGGTCAGCGGATTGTCGCCCGCAATAAAGCAGTTGTATTTGGAGTCCGCCCGCTGATACCAGCGATCGGTTGCCGTTTGCATCACGGCGTAGGAGGCGGTTTTTCCGTTTCGTTCGGTGACCTGTGCGGTATTGGTACCGTTTGGCAGATAGGCGTATACCGTATCCGGATTTGCGGCAAGAGAGTCTGCCTTGGTGTGATTGTAAAGGGTGCCGAGGAAGCCTTCAAACCTGTATTCCTGCCAGGAAGAGAGCGGCATCGCCTGCAGTCCCGCTTCCGTCGCAAAGGCGGTGTAGGCATAGTAAGCGCCCAGTGCCGTCCAGTGATGGTCGGTGCGGTAGTAGAGATATTCGGTGCGGTGTGCCGAGAGCGCGGACATGGCATCCACCGTGTGTACCGAGTCCTCCATATAGCCGTACATATAGGAGATTGCCGCCCGGCAGTCGGAAGCGTTGATTTTTTCCTGCGTTTGACTTGACAAGGCAAGAGAATAGGAGAGCGGCACGATTAAATCGTATACCTGCGCCCGGTCTCCGATGCGTTTGGCGGCGCGGTTTACCAGCTGTGCGTAGGTGAGCGAATTTTTCTGATTGAAAGCGTACAGTTCGTATGCCGTATCGCCGACAATATAGTAGCCGTCAATCATTTCCGATTTTCCGTCGGGGTCGGTGATCGGCGTGTCGGTGGGATTTTTCGTGGTTTGGTCTTCCAGATCCTTCAGTATATCCTCCAGACTGCGCGTATCGTCGGGATTGATGTCATCCCCCTTGGAGCCGATATTCAGCTGTGTGCCGCGAAAGCCGGAAAGCGATTTGACGGTTTGGTCCGCCCCGATCAGTGCCTCCCGCCCGGGATAGGTGTCGGCATACCAGGTGCTGATTTGTCCCGTAAATTCACCGGAAAGAAAGCTTTCCGCCGAAAAGGCAGGGAATGCGGTCAGCTTGCGCTTCTCGGTTTCGGATTCCGCGGGGCGCAAAAAGAAGAGAAGTCCGACGGCAAAGCCCAGGATCATCAAAAGACAAAAGAGCAGAATTTTGATTTTGGCAAATCCGCGTTCAACGCGGGAAAGACGGTCGCTTTTTTGCAGAGGGATTTTTGTTGTTTGTTTTTCCGTGTTCAAAATGCAAGGCTCCTTTCGTGTAAATTTTACGGATAAATTTTACGGATTTTAAAAGTTAAAGTACAAAAACGGATTGTAATTGTTGCCGACAAGAGAAAAGACAGACAGGACGAGCAGTCCGACAGGCGCCAGCGCGGAAATCAAATTTTCAACCACGAAAGCGGCACCGCCCGTGTCGCGCATTTTGCGTGAGAGGGTGGGGACAATCGGCGTGCAGGCAAGCACACAGACAAGGAGGAAGAAGCAGTTGTTGATAAGCGCGGTCGAAAGGGAAAGGTCCCAAAATCCGTTTCCGCCGCCGGTGAAAAGAGTGCCGATTGCCGTGCCGAGTGTTGCCATGTCTTCAAAGCGGAACAAAATCCAGCCGAAGCAGACGACAATGCAAACATACAGACGCCGCAGAGCCGCACGCCAGCCGGTCGGTGTCTGCTTGCCGATGCGGAAGACGAATTTTTCAAGCAGCAAAAAGACAAGATAGTAGAGTCCCCAAAGGACAAAATTCCAGCTTGCACCGTGCCAAAGACCGGTCAAAAGCCAAACGACCGACAGATTGAAAATTTGACGCGGCACCGCGCAACGGTTGCCGCCGAGCGGAATGTAAACGTAGTCGCGGAAAAAGCCGGACAGGGAGATGTGCCAGCGACGCCAAAAATCGGTGACGGAGGCGGAAATATAGGGGTAATTAAAGTTTTCCTTGTAGTGGAAGCCGACCATCAGACCCATGCCGATTGCCATATCGGAGTAGGCGGAAAAGTCGAGATAGATTTGCAAGGCAAAGCAAAAGGCGCCGAATGCCACCGATGCGGCACTGACACTGCCGAGCGCATCCGCACCGGTCGGCAGCAACTTGTCCGCCAGCGTGGCGCAACCGTTTGCAAGAATGGCTTTTTTGGCAAGCCCGACCGCAAAGCGCGTAATGCCGATGCTTGCATCCCGCAGACTGACGGTACGATGCTCAATTTCGTTGTTGACGTCGGCATAGCGAACAATCGGACCGGCGACGCATTGATGAAAGAGCGCGGCATACAGAAGAAGCCAGAAATAATTCTTTTGCGGTTCCACCTCTTTGCGGTAAACGTCGACCACATAGGAGAGCAGCTGGAAGGTGTAAAAGGAGATACCGAGCGGCAGTGCAATTTCGGGAATCACCTCGGGGACGCCGAAAAGCAGCTGCAGGTTTTGCAAGAAAAAGCCGGTATACTTAAACAGAACCAAAACGGCAAGACAGGCGCCGACCGTGACCGCCAATAGGCTTTTTCGGACGCCGCTGTCATGCTTTGTGGAAATCAGCAGTGCGCCGATGTAACAAACAAAGGTGATACCGCAAAGCAAAAGCACCAGTGCGGGACCGCCCCAAGCATAAAAAAGCAGGGAAAAGACCAGCAGAATGATATTCCGCTGTCGATTGGTTTTGGCAAAGGCATAAATGCCGTAACACAGCACCAAAAATGCAAATACAAAAAGCAGGCTGGAAAAAACCATGGTCCGAAATCGCATCCTTTCTTCATAGCATCTTCATAGGGGATACACACAACCTATTGTACCATATTTTTCCCCGATTTGCAAGCGAAAATCGTAAATGTTACATTTTTGCAACAGTTTACTATCGGTTGACCTTTCGGCGGCAGTGCATACGGCAGTGCGGGGGCGCATAGAATGCGACAGGCAAAAGAAAAAGCACCTGCCGAGAGGTGCACAGGGGGGTGAGCGAGCGGTGCGAAAACGGAGGCGACGGTTGATTCTTTGGGCGACCTTTTTGTTTTTGACGGCATTTCTTTTGTGCGTGACGCCGCCTGCGGCATCTGCTGCGGATACCGCATACGATGCCGTTTCGAAGGGACTTGATGCGTGCGCGACGGAAATTTCGCTTGCGGAATTCGGCTTGCGCGCAGAGGAGCTGTCAACGCTCTACACCGCGATTTTTTGCGAGCATCCGGAATACTTTTTTGTTTCGCGGCAATATCGCTATGTCTGCGACGCAAACGGCTATGTCGGCAAGCTTTTTCCCGCTTATACATACACCGGGCAGGAGCTCGTCGAGGCACGTGCGTATTTGACGGCGGAATTGGATCGCATTGTTGCCGAGGCTGTCGGGAGCGGCGAGGGAAGCGGATGCTTCGACCGTGCGCTTTTGTTGCACGATTATATTTGCACGCATTTCTCCTATGACGAGAGCTATTCCGTGCACGACGTTTACCGCTTTTTACGGGAGAGGGTGGGAATCTGCCAAGCCTACACGGGACTGTACACGCTTCTTTTGCGTCGCGTCGGGATTTGCGTCGGGTATGCGGTCAGTGCGGAGATGAATCACATTTGGAATCAAGTGTATCTGGACGGCGATTGGTACCATGTCGATGTGACCTGGGACGACGGGGAAGAGGTGCAGCACACTTGGTTTTTGAAAAGCGACGCGTTTTTTGCGGCGGACGGCAGGCACTACGGCTACCGTTCTGCGGCTGCTTGTGACAGTGTGCGCTTTGATTTATACGGGACACCTGCCTTTGGGGATGTCAATACGGACGGCGCAGTCAATCTTCGCGATTTAACCGCGCTCGCCCGTGCACTTGCCGGCGTCGGCACGCTGCCCTGCACACTGCCCGCAGGGGATTTGAATCTTGACGGGTGCACCGATGCGGCAGATATTGCATGCTTTCTTTCCCGTCTGTTTACCTCTTATACCGAATGCATGGAATAACCGTTTTTGCGGATTTTTTTGCCCTATTGTTATCGGGCAAGATATTCTTCCAGCGTTATGCCTGCATTGTGAATTTCGGTTGCCGCGCGGACGCCGACAAAGCGATAATGCCAGGACTCATACGAATAGCCGGTAACAGAAGTTTTATTTTCGGGATAGCGAAGAATAAAGCCGAATCGATGGGCATTTTCGCAAAGCCAACGGTAAGCGCCGGTTTCCGCAAAGCCGATGTCACTTTCCGCTTTTGTTTCGTATCCGTAATTGACAAGCTCGGTCATGCCGGTGTAGAAAAGATCCATGCAAAGACCGGTCTGGTGCTCACTGGTCCCGGGGAATGCGGAATAGCTGAGTACCTGCTCCTTGATTTGCGCATCGGTCCAGCTTGGATGCTCTTCCCGCTCGTTTGCGGTATAGATGGCAAACAATTCCTCCTGACGGCGGTAACTGCGATAGCTGCTGGACATGGAAATGCCGCTGTAGCCGATGGCACGCATTTCCCGCAAAAGCGCGGTTGCCGCGAAAGCGGCGTCACGGCACAGAGACTGCTCTCTGCCGTAAAGGGTCAGGTCGGTATCGATTTTTACAAGGTTTTCGGGAACATAGCCGGCGCCGAGTGTGACCGTTTTGTTGGCAAGGAAGAGATTTTCCGCGGTAATGGCGGTGGCATAGGGGGTAATGTCGGTTCGGTACGAGTAGCCGTAATCCGCCAAAACGGCAATGGCGGCGAGCGCTTCCTCGTTATCGGCTTCGACCGGTTCTTCGCCCGGCGTACAGGCGGTCAAAAAGAGAAGGGAGCAAAGCAGGGCGGTGAAAAATTGTCGTTTGATGTTCATGGGCTGACTCCTTTACGGTTTGGTTTCTACCATGATGAAGTAGGGTGAGGTGGGAGAATTGAGGATGCAAACCTTGGTAACGCACAAAAGGTGACGGCTGATTCCCGCAAGATAATCGCAAATCAGTTCTCCCTCCGCGGTTCCTTCGGCATGTCCCGGATATACCGCAATCATTAAGACAGCGTCGCGTCCCAAAAGGGAGATGGCAGCTTTGATGGCGGGCAGGGTGGTTTCGCGCATGGTGGTAATCGATTTGTCGCCGCCCGGCAGCCAGCCGAGGTTGAACATACCGGCGCGAATCGGCTCGTGCACATAGTCGGCGACCTTGTGATGGGAATCGTGAATCAGGGTGACATTTTGCGGGCATCCCTCTTCGGCAAGCCGTGCGCGTGTGGAAGCAAGTGCTTGTTCTTGAATGTCAAAAGCGTATACATGTCCGTTTTCACCCACGGTTTTGGATAAAAATGCGGTGTCGTGTCCGTTGCCCATGGTAAAGTCAACCGCAATATCCCCCGCGTGCAGATGGCGAAGAATCAAAGATTTGTGTGCTTCAAGCAGATCTATCATATCGTGTTTTCCTTTCCTAATTCCATGACGGCGAAGCCGTCAATTCATGCGCGCAGCGCAATTCATGCACGCAG
>CAZMAZ010000074.1:6413-8027 GCA_964564255.1 uncultured Clostridium sp.
TGATTTGATGCTGTCGCATCATGAATTGACGGCTTTGCCGTCAATTTTGTGGGTGAAGGTCGGAGCGCAAAAAGCGGATGGCGCGTTCCACGGCGTCCTTGGAATTGTACCATGGCTCGGCGTCATAACGGTAATCGAATTTTTTGCAAAACCAATCAATATCTTCACGCAAAGTGTCAAGATAGGTTTCCACCACCCGGGCGCACGCCGATGCGAATTCCGGGACCTTTTTCTTTGGAATGCCGGCGCGTCCGAAGGAGAGCAGCAATCGGTAATGCGGCAGACAGAAATAGGGCTGTGCCTGCAATTTCGGGGGAAAATCGGGGTCGTGGTTCCACAGATAAATGATATTTTGCACCATGAGCGAAAAATGATGCCCAACGCGATTGCAGATATAGCAGGACTCTTCCAGATGCGCAATGCGTTTTTGGGGCTTTGCACCGTCATCCGCACGTAAAAAGCCGCCGTTTTTCAGTTCATCTGCCAGCTCGTCCAGATGGCTTTGCATGGTCAGTGCCATGCCGAGTCGGTTTCGACGCACAAACATCATGTCGTAATGCAAGCGGCAGAATCCTTCCTTGTTGGTGCGGATGCGCACATCCGGTTCCATCATGGCGGCGCCGAGAATGCGTTCCAATTCATTTTCTTCCAACTTGCGGTAGAGCGCGCAAAGCGGACAGCCGCAGGCGGGATTGTCTCGGGAGGCTTCAAAGGCTTCGTTAATCGGTATGGTATAATTTTGCTCCATTATGTGCCGACTCCTTTCGGTTGCATCGATTTTGCCGATGCATAAAACGGGACTTGCAATTTGCGTGCAAATCGGATATAATTATTATAGCAAATTGTAAACGGATTTGCAATAGCCGTTTGCAAAAAAAATCGAGAAGATTCAAAGGAGAACGAGACATGCAAAATACACCGTACAGGCAAAAACCGCAGGATACCGAAGAGACCCGAAAAATACAGGAGCAGGTCGGCGCCCTTGTTCGCCGCTATCCCGCTTTCGGCACACATGTGCGTTACGACAGCGCCGAGGACGGCAGTCCGTTTTGCGAATTGATTTTGAGTAACACCGAGAATCCCGCTTGCCCGCTCACCGTACGGGTGACCGATGCGGGCTGTTTTCTTTCCTTTGGCACCCTTGACGGGGTAACCGGCACCGCGCCGCTGACCTGTGCGCAAATGGGGGACGCCATTGCGGATGTGCTTGCCGACCGCGCGGTTTTTGTTGCCGTGTATCGGGACGACGACCACCGCATGATGCATAAGACCTCATTTTGGCGCGCGTTTGCGGCGGATGACCCCGCTCTTGCCAAACTGATTTTGCAACTGCAGAAGCCAATCGGTTTTTGGGAGCGTTTCTTCTCCCCCTACCGCGGCATTGTCGAAATCAGTACCTGGTCGGAAAGGGAACCACGTGTCTTTTTGCGAAAAAAGTAATTTTTGCGTTTTGTGCATGCAAGAAGTGTTTTTTATCAAAACATGCAAAATGTGGCTTGACAATATCCAATTCTTATGTTACAATAAATATAACAAAAAGGACATCCTTTTTGGAACTATATTTCTTATTATTGCCTTTATTCGGCATTCGAAAGGAGAACAAACATGAAAAAA
>CAZMAZ010000075.1:0-6750 GCA_964564255.1 uncultured Clostridium sp.
ATTTTGTAAATCCCCAAACAGGATTTGGCGGAAATTTCCGACTTTGGACAAATTGCCCGCATCCTGCACGGTCAAGCAAATTTTGGTCGGCGTTTGCAAGAAAAAAGGCGGGAAAAGAAACAAAATGTGCTTGACAATTCGGAACAAATCGGTTACAATAGAAGCGTATGAGGACAAGGGTCGGAAAATGCCTACCCATAACAAAAAAGAAAGCAAAAACAGAGGAGAATACAAAGGAGAACAGAGTGGTATGAATCAAAAAAGCATGACAAATATGGCAGAGAAGTGCAAGCAGCCCTGGATACAGCTTATTGTACTGTTGATTGTCATCGGCATTATCCTGACCACTGTCGGGATTTTCGGATGTCGCATGCGGATGGCATCTGCCGATTTACCGGTAAATGCACCGGGAGACGACACAACCGCCGCAGACGATACGATAGCGGACTTTCCTTTTTCTCGGGAACCGTACAGCATGGCAGCGCCGATGCGTGCGGAATACGCAACCGATGTTGTGACCATCCCGAAGGACGCCATCAAATCCGATTATGCGGCACTGGCTTGTGTGGAAAGCAATCAGGTCATTGCGTCCAGACACTCTCAGGAACAGATCTATCCCGCATCGCTGACCAAAATTATGACCATGATTATTGTAGTGGAAAATTTGCAGACACTGGAAAGTCTGCAAGACAAAATCACGGTATCGCAGTCGGTGTATGAGCAAATGACCGCGGCGGGTTCCTCCGGCGCCGGATTGGCACCCGGAGAGGTGATCAGCGTGGAGGGCATGCTGTATCTTTTGATGTTGGAATCCGACGGGATTGCCGCTGTGGAGCTTGCAATCTACACGGCGGGAAGCGAAGAGGCGTTTGTGAATATGATGAATGCGAAAGCAAAGGTCATGGGACTTACGGGTACGCATTTTGCCAATTGCACGGGACTGCACGACGACAGGCACTATTCGACCTGCTTGGATTTGGCATCGATTATGTGTTATGCGCTGGGCAATACCTTTTGCTATACCCTGTTGACTACAAAAGAATATAATGTTTCCGCATATTCCGCGGAAAAGGACAAGGATTTTACTTATTATGCATCCCATACGCTTTTGGTGGACAGAGCAAAGCTTGTGCTGAAATCGCAACCGACCAATCTGACCGTTACCGGCGGGAAAACAGGCTATACCGATGAAAGTAAGCATTGTCTTGCAACCTGCGCGATTGCGCCGGACGGGACACACTATGTGACCGTAACCGCGAAAACCGACAGCGCACTCAATACTGTAACCGATTACATCACCATTTACGAAAACTATGTTACCAAATAAGGTATTATAGGGCACCTCTAAAAAGTTTACATGCATCGAAAACGTCGACATTTTGACGGCGCGTCTCGGTGCATGCCGCATGCACCGAAAAACAAACAAGAAAAGGAGAGACAAAAAATGAAAAAAAGACGGTTTGGTCTATTGCTTCTTTTGTGCTTTTGCATCATTGCGCTGTCTGTCGCCGTATTTGCCGTGCAGGCACAGACCGACTCCGCGCAGGAGAAAATTGTTATCTTTTACACAAATGACATTCATACGCACATTGACAGCAAGATTACATACGCGAAGCTTGCAGCCTTGAAGGCGGAGTATGCACATTCACTGCTTCTTGATGCCGGAGACCATATTCAAGGGACGGCTTACGGCTCCATGGATAAGGGTGAAACCGTTGTTGCCCTGATGAATGCCGCAGGCTATGATGCGGCAACGCTCGGGAACCACGAATTCGATTACGGAATGGCGGGTTGTCTGCATGCGGTAGAGTTGGCAAATTACACCTATCTTTCCTGCAATTTTTATCACGAAGCAAACGGTGTGGTGGGAGACAGTGTCCTGGATGCCTACCGTGTTTTTGAGGTGGGCGATGTCAAAATTGCCGTAATCGGTATTACCACACCCGAATCCTTTACCTCTTCCACGCCCGCCTATTTTCAGGATGAAAACGGGTCCTATATCTACGGAATTGCGGGCGGAGAGGACGGCTCGGCGCTTTACGCTGCCGTGCAGTCGGCAATTGACAAAGCCTCGGCGGAGGCGGATTATGTGATTGCGCTCGGGCATCTCGGCGTTGACCGCTCCTCCGCGCCCTGGCGCTCGGAGGATGTCATTGCCAATACAGTCGGACTGGATGCGTTTATCGACGGACATTCTCATACCACCATGGCAATGCGGGAGGTCTCCGATAAGGGCGGAAACGCCGTTGTGTTGACGCAGACGGGTGAATACTTTAATGCGGTTGGGAAATTGGTGATTGCCGACGGAAAAATCACGACCGCGCTTTTGACCGAGGCGGATTTTGCCGAAATTGCACCGAATGCCGACGTCAAGGCACTGGAAGAGGGATGGATTGCCGAGATTGATGAAAAGCTGGGAGAGAAAATCGGAAGCTCCCATATCACGCTTGACAATTACGGGGAAGACGGAAACCGTCTTGTGCGCTCGCAAGAAACCAATTCGGGCGATTTTACGGCAGATGCCTTGTATTATCTTTTTGACCAAATGGGAATGCAGGTTGATCTTGCGATAATGAACGGCGGCGGTATTCGCAACCAAGCCGTGACGGGAGATATTACCTATAAAACCTGCAAGGAGATACATACCTTCGGAAATGTTGCTTGCCTGCAAATGGTAACGGGACAGCAGATTCTGGATGCTCTGGAATGGGGCGCGCGCGACCTGGGGACAGCCGAAAACGGCGGATTTTTGCAGGTTTCCGGGTTGACCTATCAAATCGATACGAGCATTCCGGATACCACACAAAAGGACGATAAGGGCGTTTGGTGTGGGGCGCCGACCGGTGCTTACCGTGTGCACAGTGTAAAAATTTACAACAGGGAAACGCATGCGTGGGATGCCTTGGACATGGAGAAAACCTATTATCTTGCGGGATACAATTATACGCTTCGAAATCTCGGCGACGGCTATGCAATGTTTGAAGGTGCTACCAATGTGCTGGACTATGTAATGGAAGATTATATGGTGCTGGCAAATTATATCAAAGGGTTTGCAGATAGCGCGGTTGATGCGACCAATTCACCGCTGGCGACAAAATATGAAGGATTTTCCGTTAATTACGGATCGGTAAACGGTTCGGGACGGATTTTGCTGGCGCCTGTATCCGCAGGGGAGACCGATACGGAGACCGACACGGATGCCGATCCCGATATATGCGGCTCTGTTACGACCGATGTCGAGAATGATGCAAATACCGATGCGCCCGCCACGGTTGTGTTGTGGATTGTTGTGTCCGTATGCGCAGCCGGTGCGGTTGCGGTGGTCATTGTACTGATTTGCCGCAGAAAAAAATAAAAATGACCGTCCGCCCCGATGGGCGGACGAAATCGGCGCCTTGCCAATCAAACAAAAAACAGAGGCAGGATCTTTGGTCCTGCCTCTGTTTTGATTATTCGTTGACCTCGTATCCCGCTTGCCGTACTGCGGCGCAGAGCGTCGGCAGATCGGCGGGGGCGGAGTAGGTAACGGTGGCGGTATCCTTGGCAAGGTCTACCTTGACCGCGTGTACGCCACTGACCTCTTTTAAGGCTTTTTCGACGTGTGCGGCACAGTGCTTACACATCATGCCGCCGATTGCAAGTGTAACGGTTTCCTTTTGCATAACTTATTATTTCAAGCCGAAGGCTTCCAGCGTTTTATTGATGCTGTTGTTGTACTTCCTCTTGTGGTTTTCCGCTTTGGAGGAGAAGCCGCCGCCTTTCTTGGCGAGCGTGAAGAAGTTAGAGGATACCAGACTGTTTCCCCAGTTGTAAACATACCCAAGGTCAAAAATACGGTGATTCAGGATGATTTCCAGCATGGGGCGGGATTCCTCATCCTTCATGCCCTTACCGACCAGATTGCGTTCGTAATACGCTTCGGTCAAAAGCTCCTGCGATTTTGCCGCAAGGACTTCCAGCATCGCGCCGGTCATTTCCAGATGTTCGGAATTGGTTGTCGGTACGCAGACGACCTGTGCAACCGTATTGACATAGCCGTAATAATTATCCTGTGCGGTATCGTATTTCGGATAAGGAATGATACCGAAATTGATGGCATACTGACGCAGACGGGTGACGCATTGCAGGCATTCTCCGTAGAACAGAGCACGGTTGGTGGTAAAGCAATCCATAGCGTCCTGATAGCTCTTCTTGTCACCGACCTCGTGGAAAACGACGGTTGTTTCGTTATTGTAGATAACCGATTTTGCCCAGGCGAAATAATTTTCCGCTTTTTCCTTTACGCCTGCGGCGGAAAGTGCGAAAACGGGAATGTCATCGGAGTCCTTGGTGGCGGAGGTCATGTTAGAGCCGTAGAAGAAGGCAAGAACCATTTCCTGTCCGCCGGCAAGACCGAACTGGTCGACCTTGTAGCTGTCGGAATTTGACGCCTGTCCGTCCAAATCCTTTTTGGCAAGCTCTGCCATGGTTTGGAATTTTTCCAGTGTCCATTCGTTGTTTTCAACCAGGTCGTAAGGGGATTCCAATGTATCGGACGCGTTTTCAACCATGGTTTTATTGAACATCAGAATAAAGGTTGCGTCATTGTCGACGGTCAAAATATCGCCCGTGGCAAAAAACAGCATACCGCCGATGGAAAGACCGCTGACGGCGTCCTGGTCCCACCAGGATTTTTCAAGATTAATGTAGGGAACATCGCCGCTGTTCAAATCGTACAAATAATTTTTCTGCGCGGCAAGGCTGGAAGCGACCGACAGGGAGCATGCGTAAGCATCATAGGTCTGCGAGCCGGAGGAGATTTCGGTTTTTGCGGTGGTAAATACATCGCTCTCCTGCTGTTCCTTGATGGTTACGCCGTAGTTGTCCTGCAAATACAGATTTCTTTGCCAGATAGCTTCCTTGATGGGGTTATCACTGCTTTTTTCCGATGTGTAAATGTCTACAACCGACCATTCGCCGCCGTCGTATTGCGACAGGAAGGTCATATTGCTGTTGTAGTTCTGATTCGGGACATCGATGTACTCTCCGGTACCGTTCTGTTCATTGGACTGTCCTTCCCCCGCCGTGGTGTCGCTCGGGGTGTCGTCGCCGGTGTTGGCGCAGGCAACGGCAAAAGGCAGAAGCATCAGAAGTGCCAAAAGCAGTGCAAGTACTTTTTTCATCTCATTTTCTCCTTTGGTTTTGTTTTAAAAGCGCTTTTTGGTTGATCATTGTATTTTTTCGACTCACTCAATGTTCATGCTCTTGAGGGCTTTGTCAATGGCAGAGCTCAAACGCCTTTCCATATTTCTGGACGCGGAAGCCACGCCTTTTCCGGTGGAAATCAGGTTTGCAAAAGAGCTGACGGCGTTTGCCCAACCGTATACATAGGCAAGGTCATAAACACGCGTCGAAAGAATCATATCGATCATAGGCTCGGATTCCGGGTCCTTGGTGCTCTTACCGATCAGTGTCGTGTCATAGTAAGCAGGGGTCAGGGTATTCTGAGATTTTGCGGCAAGCACCTCAATGGCAATGGAGGCTTTTTCCGCATTTTCTTCTGTCAGACAGTTCGGAATGGCAACCATGCCGCCGGCGCTGTTCATGTAGGAATAGTAGGATTCCTGCGATGAGTTGTAAAGCGGATAGGGAATAACACCGAAATCGACGTCATGCGAGCGTAAACGGATGACCACCTGCAGGCATTCACCCAAAAAGAGCGCATGTCCGTTGCCGAAGCAGTCTTTTCCGTTTTGCTGAACACCGTTTCCTTCATGGTCCAGCTCCATGTTAAAGGTGATGTTTTTGTTGCCATAGAGCTTATATGCCGCAGAAATGACCGCGTCGGCATGTTCTTTTGCCGCGGATGTTGTGAGCTGGTATTCGGGAATGTCATCTTGGTTTTTTGCAGTGATTACTACGCCGCCGCCGTAAAGAAGCGAGAAGGCGACATTTCCGGTCATGGCAAAGCCGATACGGTCTTCATACGGATCCAGCTCGTTGGGGTCGCCGCCCATTTCCTTGGTGGCAGCGGTTGCCAGGTTGAGCATAGCCTCCAGTGTCCATTCCTTGTTGTTGACCAAATCGTACAGAGAATCGGCATTGACATCGGGCAGAGCTTCACCGAGCAAATCGGCGTTCTTCATAATGGTTTTGTTAAACATCAGAATAAAGGTTGCGTCGTTGTCACTGGTCAAAAGGTCGCCGGTCGCATAGAAAACGTGATTGGCGATGGAAAGTCCTTCGACCGCTTTTTGGTCCCACCATGATTTTGTTAAATCAACCGAGGGCAGATCATACAAATCGTAAAAGCTGCCTTTGGATGCAAGAGCGGCAATATCTGCCAGCTGTCCGACAATGGCGCTGTAGTCCTGATCGTTACTTTTGATCAGCTTGTTGACTTCGCTCGTGGTATCCTTTACCTGCCACTCTTCGACCTTGATTCCGTACAGCTCCTGCACTTCGATATTCCGCGTGAATACGGCGGAAGGAATGGGGGTCGAGGATTCGGTTTCCTGGTAAATGTCGACGGTCGACCATTCACTTGCATCACGGGTCATAAATTTGGCGGTAATGCCGTAGTCTTTCATCTCGATGCCGAGGGATTCGCCGTTGACTTCTTCGTTGGTAACGTCTTCCCGTTTGTCTTGACCGGTGGTCTCTGTTTCCGTTTCGCCCTTTGCACAGGCTACGGAACCGAGTACGAGGATCAAAGCCAGCGTAAGGGAAAGCAATTGATGTGTCAGTTTCATATAAACCTCCGATGGAATT
>CAZMAZ010000075.1:6850-7924 GCA_964564255.1 uncultured Clostridium sp.
ATACTCATATTATATTATATAGGATATTGCACGACTTTTCAAGGGGGTAGACTGTGACAATTGTGTAAATTTTCAATTTTTTTTGCCCGCCCAAAGAATTTTTATGTGTCTTTTTGCCTGTTTTCACAGCCGAGGGCAAAAAGTGCGTCCGAAAGGCGGACAAAATCCGCAATGTCAAGGCGTTCGCCGCGTAGATCGGCGGCAAATCCGCAGGAGGCAAGCAGGCTTGCAACGGTTTCCTTATCAAATCCCGGGAAGCCTGCACAGAGGGCATTGCACAGCGTTTTGCGACGTTGCCCGAAAGCGGCGGCAATGGTGCGGAAAAGAAGTTTTTCATCCTGCGGCTTATACGGCTTGTCACGGTAAAGGTCAATTCGAATTACGGTAGAGGTGACCTGCGGCGGCGGCATAAAACGGTCCGCGGGAACAGAGAACAGCCTTTGCGCATGTCCGTAATAGGCGACCGCGGCGGTGATGGCACCGTATGCTTTCCCGCCTGCGGGAGAGCAGATGCGGTCGGCAACCTCTTTTTGAATCATGACCGTGATGCTGTCAAACGGCAGACCGCTTCCGAGCAGGGTCATCAGAATCGGGGTTGTAATATAATACGGAAGATTTGCGCAAACCGAAACCGTTCCGGCGGCAAAGGCGGGCGCAAGCAGCGTTTTCAAATCCGCCTGCATCACATCCTCGCAGTAAAGGGTAATGTTATCGTATGCGGACAGGGTCTCCTGCAATACCGGAATCAAGCCCTTGTCGATTTCCAGCGCAATCACCGAACGGTAGCGCTCGCACAGCTCCCGTGTCAGTGTGCCAATGCCGGGTCCGATTTCCAAAATGCAGGTATCGCGACTGTCACTGCACCGCATGGCGATTTCTTCCACGACAGCGGGGTCAATCAGAAAGTTTTGTCCGTATTTTTTGCGGAAGGTAATACCGTGTGCGTTCATTAAGCGCTCTACCGTCCGTCTGTCACACAAGTCTGTATACATAAAGACACTCCTTTGTTATTTTCTTATCTAATCGATTGTAAAACTGCGTTTTACAATCGATTATTTGCACGCGCTTATCGCC
>CAZMAZ010000076.1:0-7877 GCA_964564255.1 uncultured Clostridium sp.
AGACGCCGGCTATACCGCCGCCGCGCTGGCAAGTGCAAGCAATACTATTTTGTGGAACGAAAAAACAGACCGTTTCCTGGCGGTTAATGGCACAAAAGTCGTTGCTTCCGATGACAGCGTAACTTACATGAACGGCGAAGAAGAAACGTATGACAAAAGAGGCAAATCTATCTCTGATAACAAGGCGCAGTATTGGATTGTGGCGACCGAAATCAATGATGAATTTGCCACTTATCTGATTGGAGATGTCGCGATTACAGAAAATGCCGAAATCAAATTGGGTCTCGACTTGACCGAATATGAGGGCGACCGTACAAGCATCAAAATTAAAGTAACTGCCACCGGCGTGAAGTTGAACGGCACAATTCATACTTTAGATGCAGGTAAAAGTAATCCCACCGTGTATGGGTATGTATACACATTGACTGGCAAGGTTACATCCGTAAATGCAACATTCCATATGGACCAGAATGATAGCACTAAGATCAACGGCGGCGGAACTGTCGATGGTCCCAAAACAATAGATCACTTGGTTGAGAATACGACCTGTATTTTTTGCAAAGCATCTAGCCTGCATACAGATCACGACTGGAAACTCAATACCGCATCCAGCATAGCAGCAACCTGCTACAGCATGGGTATCAATTCCTATGCATGCGATTGCGGTAGCACCAAGAGCGAAACGGTTGCTCTCCTTCCCCACAATTTGATAGATGCTGAGGCACAAGAGGCTACCTGTACTCTGGCAGGTTTCTCTGCCGGCAAGAAATGTGCCAATGAAGGTTGCACTTATTCCGAAGGTATTTCGGAGGTCAAACAAGCACTCGGACATGACTTTAAAAACGGAACGACGGTAGAAAACGAAGTGAAAGCAACTTGCACCGCAGATGGTCATTCGGAAATAAAGAAATGTAGTCGGTGTGATGCAACAGAATACACCGTTCTCATAAAAACAGGACACAACTCTGATACATCCATCCCGGGAAAAGATCCAACCTGCACCGAGCCCGGTTTGACCGAAGGCAAAAAATGTTCCGCTTGTGGTGAAACTACGATTTCGCAGAAGGAAATTGGGAAACTGGGACACTCCATAACTACAGACGCAGCCGTTGTCCCTACCTGCACTGCAACCGGCTTGACCGAGGGCCAGCACTGCACTCGCTGTGATTATAAAGTAGCACAGACCGAAACACCTGCCAAGGGTCATACCGAAGAGGATGTTGCCGCTGTTGCCGCAACCTGTACCGAAACCGGCTTGACCGAAGGTAAGCATTGCTCGGTTTGTAATAAAGTTTTGAAGGTGCAGGAAGAAATTTCTGCGACCGGCGAACACGACTGGGAGACAATTGACTCCGCTAAAGAAGCTACTTGTACCATTCCGGGTCGCGAAGCAACAACGCAATGCAAAATGTGCCATCAAACATTGGTAGGAGCTGTTATTCCTGCGCAACATAAGTGGGAAACAGTTGAAGACAGCAAAGCCCCGAATTGCACAGAACCCGGTTACACCGTAGGTTCGAAGTGCACGCGCGAGGGATGCAACGAAAAAAGCGGCAAGACTTATTTGCCCGCTTTGGGACATCAATGTGGTTCGGACGGAAATTGCCTTAGATGCGGCGAACCTGTGTTTATAGAAATCGATCAAAGTATAATCGAAGGCCTCGGAGAAGGCGAAAAAATTGCATTTAACGGTGTTGGTTACATCAAGTTGACGGGGGATGTAGAAGTAACTGCAGTACAATTCCTGAGTCTGTTCTTAGACGGTACCAATGTTGCTGTGGCAGATTATAATTGGATTTCCGGCTTCGTATATCACATGGAATTTGACCTTAACGAATGCACGCTTACAATTATAGCCGACGGAGTGTTTGATGAGGTTAAGAAATGTCATAACGAACTTGTATTGGATGCTGTGGGGTCTCTGAAAATAAAGAACGGAGACCTCAAAATAGAAGGTGATTACTACATCTTATCCTTAGGTGATTATGCAACTATTGAGTTTGAAGATTTGACTGTCAATGCCGACCCCGGGGCAGGTTTTGTTACGGTTTCCGGCGATCATTCGTCGTTGATAACAAATAATAGCTCCCTCGTATTTGAGAATAAAACTAGAAATGAATGGTTCTGGTTCTTCGAATTGTCTGATGACCTTTTCACTGATTTTACATTCAATGGGGAACAACAAAAATCGAATGAAACTTAAAACATTGCAAAACCCCCGGCGACAATCGCCGGGGATTTTTGCGACAGCCCCCATCACCGCTTCTCAAATTTTTACAACATTTTTTAAAACTTCCTATTGACATTTTGCACCAAACGGGGTATAATATCTATATAATCAAAATTTGTAAAATCTCGATTTGACAAATCTAAATTTGTCAAGTCCAAATTCTGCAATTCGGAGGTGCTCTATGTTCATAGGCAGACAAAACGAACTGAAATATTTGCATGATAAATATAATAGCGGCAAAGCCGAGTTGGTCGTCCTGTACGGGCGGCGGCGGATTGGCAAAACCGAGACCTTATCCGCGTTTTTCAAGGGCAAGCCGGGTATCTTCTTTTCCTGCCGTCAATGCGCCAATGCCGTACAGCTTTCCGCGTTTTCGGAAGCCCTGTTTACGCTGGACATCCCGGCAAAGAAATATATTTCCTCCTTCCGGGATTGGAACGATGCTTTTTCCGCGCTCGGCGAGATGCAAGGCAATGAGAAAACGGTCATCATCATCGACGAATTTCCGTATATGTGCAAGCAGGATGCCGGGATTCCGTCGGTATTGCAAAATCTGTGGGACCACAAGCTGTGCCATGCCAATATTATGCTTGTCCTGTGCGGCAGCTCCATGAGCTTTATCGAGGATGAGCTGTTGGCATCTCAAAATCCGCTTTACGGCAGGGCAACCGGCATTTACAAGATGGCACCCTTGCCCTTTGACGATGTAAAGGCATTTTGCCCCGCGTACAGCGCCGAGGACAAAATCCTGCTCTACGCCATTCTCGGCGGGATTCCCCACTATCTGAAGCAGTTCAACTACGCGGTTTCACTTGCGGAGAATATCCAAAACGAGATATTGACCAAGGGAACCGTCTTGTACAACGAGGTGGAGTTCTTGCTCCATCAAGAGCTGCGCGAGACCTCAATCTACAATACCGTCATTGAAGCAATTGCGCTCGGCAACACCGAATTTAACCAAATCTATCTCAAAACGCAGGTGGATAAGGCAAAGCTCAGCGTCTATCTGCGTAACCTGATAAAGCTCGGCATTGTAGAGCGAGAATTTTCCGTGCTTGCAAAGCAAAAGGAGCAAGCAGGACAAGGCGGCGGCGAATACCATCTGACCGACAGCTTTTTCCGCTTCTGGTACGCCTTTGCCTATGTCAACTACTCGGAGCTTGAGGACGGCGCCGTGGAACGCACCTGGACAAAATATATTGCTCCCTATCTGCATCATTTTGCGTCCAAAGCCTTTGAAAATATCTGCATCGACTACCTGAAACGCCAAAATCGCGCCGACGCCCTGCCGTTTGACGCTTCGGTTATCGGTCGTTGGTGGGGCAAGGTCACGCACACGGACGATGCGGGCAAAAAAGTGACCGTTTCCGAGGAGATTGACATTGTGGCGACCGACAGCCGACGCGAAAACTATATTGTCGGCGAATGTAAATTTACCAACCGCCCGTTTGATCTGGGGCAATTCCAGGCGCTGTGCCGCAAGCATGATTTTCGGGGCAATATTTACTATTACCTGTTTTCGCTGAACGGCTTTACCGAAACATTGCGAAATAAGGTTTCGGATATGGAGAACGTCACGCTTGTAACGGCGGCGGACATTGTGGGCTGATTTTCGGCTGTTGACCGAGACGCAAAAGCTCCCCTTTTTGGGGGGCTTTTTTGTTTTTTGCGAAATCGGCGTCTTGCACACAAAATTACGTATTATTATCAAAATAATACGCAACATTCACAAAACATTCTCTTATTTGAATGCGGCACAGCGTCAAAAGATTGCCTTTTTGTGCTTGGAATATGATATTCGCGGTACTCTGATTGGCAAGTTTTTGAGGCTTTTTTAGGGCTCAAAACCGGCTTCAAAAACGGCAAAAAAGCACGATAATTTACGCCATAGGCGTTGATTATAAAAAATAAGCACCCTACGGGGGGCTACACAAAAAACAAACGAAAAAGGAGAGAAATCATGAGAAAGAGAACCCAAAAGGGCTTTACAATCGTCGAGCTTGTAATCGTGATCGCCGTGATTGCGATTCTTGCCGCTGTGTTGATTCCGACCTTTGCAAGCATTATCGACAAGGCGAACAATTCAGCCGATACGCAGATGGTTGCAAACCTGAACAAATACCTTGCCGCAGTGGGCGAAATTGACGGCAAGAATGAGAATATCGTTGATGCCATGAAGGATGCAGAAGATGCCGGATATAATGCCAAGGCATTGGTCAATGCAACCAACGATATTTTCTGGGACTCCGAGAACGACTGCTTCTTGGTCGTCAAAGCAGGTGACACGAAGATTATCGCCGGCTCGGACGAAAAAAGGATTGGGAACGGAACCAGATACTGGATCATCAGCAACGAAATGAGCGAAAACTACGCCTCCTGCCTGGTGAACCCGGTTGCGAATAATGTCTTGGTTGCCTACGGCATTTATATGATGGCTACCCCCGGAACGGAAATCACGGTTACTGTTAAAGCACCTGAGGCGGAAACCGAAACAAAAGAAGATGTTCACATTTACGGCGTAATTCATACGCTGAATGCGGAAGGACAAAATACCACTATCAAGGTTCACGGCTATGTTTTCACGCTGAAATGCAATGTCACCTCTGAGGGGGCTACATTCCACTGGAAAGATGATGAGCACAAAACCGACGTCAACGGTACCGGTACTGTTACGGGCGACAAGAAACTGGATCACTGGATCGTTGACACAAACTGTGTTTTCTGCGAGGCATCCAATTTGCACAGCGTACACGAGTGGAAACGGAACGACGAGAAGTCCCAGGCATCGACTTGTACCGTAGCGGGTATTAACTACTATACATGTGATTGCGGCAGCAGTTATGCCGAAACGCTTGCACTGGCAGCGCACGTAATGGAAGACCTACCCGGCAAGGATCCTACTTGTACAGAGGCGGGTTATACAGCACATAAAAAATGCAAAAATTGCACCTACACTGAAGGCGAATGGAGCCCTACAAATCCACTGAATCATGATTACACCGTTTCTCTTGACAACAAAAAAGACGCGACTTGCGGCGAAGACGGTCATGAAACGGATATGAAGTGCAGCCGTTGTGGCGATGTACAGAACGGTCAGGTTATTTCGAAGACCAATAAGCACGACCGCAATGGAACGGTCGGCACGGCTAAAGCAGCAACCTGCACCGAAGACGGTATTAGCGCAGGTGTGGAGTGCTCCGTTTGCGGATATGTCCTTGAGAAACAGAAAACAATTACGGCGCTCGGTCACACCGATGTGATTGATGCCGCTGTTGCCGCAACCTGTACCGAAACCGGCTTGACAGAAGGCAAGCACTGTTCTGTTTGTAATGAAGTCTTGGTAGCACAGGATGAAATTCCTGCGACTGGCAAACACGAGTGGACGATTCTTGAACAAGCTACAGCGGCTACTTGTATCACTCCGGGTCGCGAAGCAACCAAACAATGCAGCGTGTGCAATCAAACATTGGTAGGAGCTGTTATTCCTGCGCAACATCAGTGGGAACAAGTTACAATCAATTGTCCTCCGACATGCACAACACCCGGTTACACCGCAGGTTTGAAGTGCAAGGAGTGCAAAGCAGAAAGCGGCAACACTTATCTGCCGGCTACAGGACATCAATGCGGTTTGGACGGAAAATGTCTCAAATGTGGCGAAATTGTGTTTAAAGAAATCGATCAGAATATCATCAATAACGCAATTGAAAATGGTCAAAAATTAGCAGACAATGGTGTCGGTTACATCAAGTTGACGAGCAATGTAGAAGTAACCGGAGAACAATTCATGAGTCTGTTCTTAGACAGTACCACTGTTACATTTCCGAGTTTGGACGGTTCAGACTCAGCATATTATCAGTGGGTCATCGGCTCTGCATATCACATGGAATTTGACCTTGGCAGGTATACTCTTACGATTGATAGCGGAAAATATGAAGATTACGAAGAAGATGATGAAATACCTACATTTTCGTGGGAGGTTGTACAGTATCTGAAAATAAAGAGTGGAACTCTCAAACTGTTCGGAGATCTTTGGACGTTCAGCTTAAGTGAATCTGGAGCTATTGAGTTTGAAGGTTTGAATGTCGAGAGCGACTCCACTATTGAAGAAGGATCCAAGCTTTCTTGCATTTTGGTTTGTGGCAAGGATTCATCGTTGACAGTAAAAAATAGTAACTTCAGAGCGCAAGAAGGAACGACCGATTGGTACTACTTAGTGAATGTATCTAAGGATGATTTTACATTCATTGAGGAATAAATATTGAATTTAACTTAAACAATGAACCCCCCGGAGACTACCGCGATATCGCGGCGGTCTCCGGGGGGTTTATGTATAAGGGAAATCAAATTGTTTGTTGAGGGGGTGGAAATTTAATAATATAAGTTTTAGGGATTTGTTGTGCGTTCATCCTTAATAGTTAAATATCTGTTATCCTGCAAATTGTTCGGAACAGTCGAACCGGATTTAGCAATTATAATAACAGACTCGCATTGTTGCTGATCTTTTTTTATTCTATTTAAGCTTCCATATTCAGAGTATACAATATTACCCCATCCATTTCCATAATAAAGAGTATCGCATTGACCGTAATGCTCAACATTTGATTTGCCGCGCAAATATATGTCGCAATTGCTTCCATTTGTTCGATATACCATATTGTAACTACCCGACTTGGAACCTTGGACAATGGTGAGATTCTGATTTTCATGTTTTTCATTGAATTCAACAAAACCCATATCAAATCCACATGCAAATACGTACATACTAGGGGCTCCATTTTTTTCAAAGAGGTAATCTTGTAAACTATCACCTGTGAAATAAACGGAGTAGCTTTGTTTCCCATTTTCCGGCAAAATGTCATAAGTATCCCATAACGGATATAAATAAGCATCGCGTTCAACGTATCCATTCAGTCCGTTTTTATCCTTAGGTGTATAAACGACAGCCGCCTTACCATAAATTTCCTTGGTTACAACAAAGCGGTCGATGGTCTGATCCCATACAATTATTGATTGGCCGATAATGTCCTCTCCTTCTGCTGCTTTGATCGAATCGATTACTGATTTTACGCTGTCTTCAGTTTCGGAATCTGCCAATGCCAATAACGCGTCGTGCATGGTTGCATGGACCGTGCTACTGCTTGTAAGTTTTTGATTCAATTCAATTGCTTTTATATAGGTTGCCGGAACGCTGTTTCCTTCAAGCATATAACCACAGTCACAGCTGATTTTGTAAACCTCGCCGGTAACGGTTACATCCGTTCTATGTGCTTGGAATATATCGTAACCATCTTCATCTGTTTCTTCTTCGTTGCATCTTGAACATTCTTTCCAATGTGCAACTTCATCATACTTAACCACACTAAAATCATGCCCCAGTTTTTCTGTTACTTCCACGACGGTATACAAACAGCCGTCTTGAGTACACTTTGTAACAGTGACGCCATCAGCTTCACAGGTTGCAAGGTTCAGCTCTGTTTGTTGCGTTGTGTGCTCGTGATATTTTACAGCACAGTCAGCAATAGTACATTCGGTATTATTGTTCGTGTCTTTGAAAATATGCGCACTGAATGTTGCAGAACCGGTCACCAGTTGCCCAATACCGCCATCACCATCTTTCGGTTGGTGGAACTGTGCATTGACAGAGGTA
>CAZMAZ010000077.1:0-5815 GCA_964564255.1 uncultured Clostridium sp.
ACTGCTCGCTTGCATTCGAAAGGGCGCAAAGAGCTGTCCGAATATCGCGGTATTGGTCTATGAGCGGCGCGGCGACCTCGGGCGTACAGCCGCTAAGCTCGCAAAGAATACGAATACAGCGAGAACGCAATTTATCATTTGTGGGCTTGAGGTTAATCATCAGATTACCCAAAACCTTCCCCGTCCGCACCATTGCACCGGTTGAAAGCATATTCAGCACCATTTTTTGCGCCGTCCCCGCCTTGAGACGGGAAGAGCCCTGCACCACTTCGGGTCCGACATAGGGAGCAATCACAATTTCGCAGAGCGGCTCCATCCGACTTTGCGGATTGCAGGTCAGCCCAATCGGCACTGCCCCCAACCGCTTGGCTTCCCGCAGGGCACCAAGCACGTAAGGCGCACCGCCCGAAGCGGAAATGCCAACCACGACATCGCCCGCGCCGACCCCGTCAGCACGCAGGTCAAGTGCCCCCACCTCGGCATCGTCTTCCGCGCCCTCGACAGCTTCAAACATAGCACCCCTGCCACCGGCAATCAAGCCGCGCACAAGACGCGCATCCACCCCAAAGGTCGGCGGACATTCGGAGGCATCCACTACCCCTAACCGCCCCGACGTTCCCGCACCGACGTAAATCAAATGCCCGCCCGCTTCCAAAGCGGCGGCAATCCGATCCACTGCCTGCGCAATCTGCGGCAACTGCGTTTGCACCGCATCGGCAACTACGCGGTTTTCGTCGTTCATCACCTGCATCATCGCAAGCGTGTCCATACGGTCCAGCCCCACCGTGCGCGGGTTGTTCCCTTCGGTCTTTAGTTCCCGATAATCATCTCTGCTCCCCTGTTTCATTCCTGTTCTCCCTTCAAACACCAAATGCCGGGCAAAGCCGGGTTCTGCCCGCCTTTGCCCGGCACGACTCTTCTCTGTTTTGCTCTGTTTCGCTCTGTTTTACTCCATGTTTTCTCCGTGCAACCGCTCAAATGCCAGATTAATCTGCGCCTGTGCATACCCGAATCGCAACAGCGAAGCGCAAAGCTTGCGCTGTCGGTCCCGCTCCATGGGCAAGGTAATCTTCTTTTTTCGAATCAATTCCACACAGTTGCCGACAATATCCATCTCTTCCATGTGCGCCTTTGCGGCGTACAGCGCGTCGTCGTCATACCCGTCCTTGTAGAGCTTCGCAAGCACTCGCTGCGGTCCCCAGAGCTTGCGCAAGCATTCGTCCGCCGCGCGCAAAACCGCATCCTGCTCTCGAATATACCCCTTCGCCCGCAAATACCGTGCGGCGGAACGGGCAGTTTTTTCGTCAATTCCCTTTTGCATGAGTTTGGTAACCATCCCCGCAAAGGAGGTGTCGGCAAACGCCAAAATTTGCATTCCCCGACGAATCGCCGCGCTCAATTCCTCGGCGCGCAAAATCATGCGATAGGTTTCTCGGTCGATTTCACCGATTTGAAACGCCTGTCCCGCATAAATTTCCGGTAGTAGCGTGCAAACCCGTTCCTCGGTCTCTGCGCCCTCACAAAGCGTCAGATGCATCAAAATCGATTCCGCACCCACCGCTTCGATCTGCACAAGCGATACGGTCATGTCTCCGTCCGCCATTGATCAGTCATCCTCCAGCTTCAAAACGCGAATGTCAAAATCGTCCGCATCCCCATCCCCATCGTCGGGAAGCTCATAATCCGGCAATTCCTCGCCCTGCTCGTTGGCTTGCAAAAGCAAAGCGCGCACCTTTTCTTCCAGCTCGGCAAGCATAGCGGGATCCCCCTCAATCAGCTTGCGAACATTATCCTTGCCCTGTCCGATCCGTTCACCGTTGTAGGAAAACCAAGAACCGCTCTTCTTAATCACATCGAATTTGATGGCAAAGTCCAAAACTTCGCTGGAAAGCGAAATGCCCTTGCCGTACAAAATGTCAAATTCCGCAACGCGGAAGGGCGGCGCCACCTTGTTTTTCACAATTTTGCATTTCACGCGGTTTCCGTAAACCTCGGTGCCGTTTTTCAGCTGTTCGGTTTTGCGAATATCAATCCGTACCGATGCGTAAAATTTCAACGCTCTGCCGCCCGGCGTGGTCTCGGGATTGCCGTAAGCAATGCCCACCTTTTCGCGCAATTGGTTGATAAAGATAACCACCGCATTGCTCTTACTGATGACGGCTGACAGCTTCCGCATTGCCTGTGACATCAGGCGCGCCTGCATGCCCATCTGTGCGGCACCCATATCGCCGTCAATTTCCTGGCGCGGTACCAGTGCGGCAACCGAGTCCACCACAACGCAGTCAATCGCGCCCGAACGAACCAGCGCCTCGGTAATCGAAAGCGCGTCCTCGCCGCAATCCGGCTGAGAAACCAGCAGGTTGTTAATATCTACCCCCAGCGCCTTGGCGTAAATCGGATCCAATGCATGCTCCGCGTCGATAAATGCCGCATCTCCGCCCGCTTTTTGCACTTCCGCAATCACATGCAGCGCCAGTGTGGTTTTTCCCGAAGATTCCGGCCCGAAAATTTCAATAATTCTGCCCTTGGGCACGCCGCCGATGCCAAGTGCCATGTCCAGAGAAAGCGAACCCGTATGTACCGCCTGCACCGCCATGTGTGCATTCTCTCCCAATTTCATAATGGAACCGGCGCCGTATTCGCGCTCAATCTGCGACATTGCCGTCATAATCGCCTTACGCTTCGCGTCGCGATCCATCCCGTTTTGTTCTTCTGTCTGTTTCTTTTGTGCTTTCTGTGCCATTCGTTTTCATCCTTTCCGCCGCATGGGCGTCGTTTCTTTACTCCATTATACACGCTTTTTCCGCGTTTGTCAATAGGCAAAGCGAAAATTTTTTCCGATTTCGGAAATATTTTTTGTTTTTGCGAAAATATAAAGCAAATTGCGTTCCGATTTCGGAATTATTCGCGGTCAACCGTAATCACCGAAAGAAGCGTCCCGTCAATTTCCCGCACGCGGTATCCAATCATGTCGCGCAGCTGTGCATCGTTATACGGCATCTCATACGGCACCGTAATATCGAAAACCAGCTTGCGGGCATTGCCTGTGCGCACACATCGAAAATCGTGCATCCCGATGCGCGCATCTATCCCGCGCAAAATCTGCTCGACCCTTTCCCTCATACGCGCATTCTCCGCGTCGGTCAAGTCAATCGGGTCCATATGAACGGTGGCAACCATCCCCAGCTCGCACAAAAGCGCCCGCTCCGCACTGTCCACCGCCTCGTGTGCCAGCAGAACCGTAGAGGTGCCGTCCACCTCTGCGTGCAATGTAATCATGGAGTACCCCGCACCGTAGCTGTGTACGGTAATATCATGTACACCCAATATGCCCGGCGTTTTCATCATGACGGCACGGATTTTGCCAAGAGTCTCCGCGTCGGGGGCCTTGCCGAGCAGCGCATTTTTGTTATCGTTTAAAATGCGAAGCCCGCCAATCATAATCATGACCGATACACCGAGTCCCAGCCAGGCATCCACCCGCAAAGGGGTCCAAAGCGAGAACAGCGTACCGACCAAAACCGCGCCGGTTGCGGCAACATCGGACAGACTGTCCTGCGCCGCCGCACGCATAACCGAGGAGGAAATGCGCGTTGCAATTTTGCGATTGAACAAAAACATCCAAAATTTGCAAAGAATCGAGCCGCACAGTACGCAAACGGTCAAGATCGGAGAAACCGCACCGACCGTATCCGTGTCACCCCCGTCTATCAGCGTCCCCAGTGAGGTGCCAAACAGCTCCCACCCGACAATCATAATCACAACCGACAAAAGCAGAGACGCCACATACTCAATCCGCGCGTGCCCGAACGGATGCGCACGGTCGGGCGGCTTAGCACTGATGCGGAAGCTGATCAGTGAAACCGTCTGTGCCCCCGCATCCGAAAGATTATTGATCCCATCCGCCGTCACCGACAGCGCACCGCTCAAAAGACCGATCGCCATCTTAAAAAGAGCAAGCAACAGGTTCAGAATCACGCAAACCACGCCCGCCATGGTGCCGTATGCACGGCGCACGGTCGGCGAATCGGTCTGCTCATAATTTTTGACAAACAAACGGCACAAAAACGCCGTCATACAGACTCACCTCGTTTTATCATCGAGACTGTTCTTCGCCGCCCCAATATTTGCGATCCAAACTGCGCAATTGAATGGCTTCCGCAATGTGCTCAACAGAAATATCGGCGCTCTCCGCTAAATCCGCAATGGTGCGCGCAACACGCATCATCCGGTCGTATCCGCGAGCGGACAGTCCCAATTTATCGTATGCGGCGTGCATCATTGCCGATGCATCGTCGGTCATAACACAATATTTGCGCACGCCTGCCGCATCCAGCTGTGCATTGCAGTAAACCTTATCGTCGCCCTGCATCCGCTTGGCGGCATAGGCGCGTGCCCCTATTACGCGTTCGCGTACGGCGTCCGATGTTTCTCCGACGGTCTTGCGTTCGGAAATCTCAACAAAGGACAGAGAGGGCAACTCTATTTGAATATCAAATCGGTCAAGCAAGGGTCCGCTTATCCGCGATATGTATTTCTTCACATCCCCCGGTCGACAGGTGCATCGACGGGTCGGATGCCCAAAATAGCCGCAACGGCAGGGATTCATTGCCGCAACCAGCATAAAACTGCACGGGAAGGTAACCCGTCCGTTGGCACGCGTAATAGTAACACGGCGATCCTCCAACGGCTGACGCAGAGCATCGGTCACCTGCTTCGGAAATTCGGGCAGTTCGTCCAAAAACAGTACCCCGTTGTCGGCAAGAGAAACCTCACCCGGTGTGGGATTGATGCCGCCGCCCACCAGACTGACCGCAGACATGGTATGATGAGGCGAACGGAAAGGACGCTCGGTTAAAAGAGAAACATTGTCCGGAAGCACCCCCGCAACCGAATGCACCTTTGTGGTTTCAATGGCTTCCTCAAAGGTCAAAGGCGGCAAAATCGTAGGCAAACGCTTGGCAAGCATGGATTTTCCGGTGCCGGGCGGTCCGATCAGTAAAATATTGTGTCCGCCTGCGGCGGCAATTTCCATGGCGCGTTTTGCCATCATCTGCCCCTTAACGTCCGAAAAATCCAATGTGCTTGTGCGTGCGGCACGCTGAAATGCCGCGCGGTCGCAATGCTCGGGCGTAATCGGCTGTGTCCCGTTCAAATGTGCCACAATACTGCGCACATCCGGCACGGCGTAAACGCAAATGCCCTCCACCGCCGCCGCTTCCGCGGCGTTGGAAACAGGTGCGTAAAATTCGCGCATTCCCGCATCGCGTGCGGCAACACACATGGAAAGAATGCCGCGCACACCGCGCAATTCGCCGGAGAGTGACAGCTCACCGACAAAGCACTTGTCGGACAGGTCGATGTCCTGCCGAATAATGCCGGCACAGCGAAGAATGCCAATCAAAATGGCAATATCAAAGCCGGAGCCTTCCTTTTTACGGTCGGCGGGCGCCAAATTCAGTGTCAAGGAGATGCCGGGAAACCGATAGCCGCTGTTTTCACAAGCGGTTCGCACGCGTTCCTTGGCTTCCTTTACCGCCATGTCGGGCAAGCCGACCAATTCAAAATACGGAAGGCGCGGTTGTCCATCCGCTTCGACGTTGACCATATATCCGTCAATTCCATACAATCCCGCACTGTGTACTGTCGACAGCATTCCTCATCCTCCGTTTGCATCTGTATTTGTTCCTGCTTTTTTGCCGCACCTTACCCGCCAATCGCGCATTTGTAAGACTGCCTTTTATTCATTATAACATACTATTTTCAAAAATACAAGTCCCGCGGCATTTTTTTGTTTGTTTTCTTTCTCTCTCCT
>CAZMAZ010000077.1:5915-7847 GCA_964564255.1 uncultured Clostridium sp.
CTCTCTCATTTCCCTCCCAGTCGCACCACGCTGCCGCCGCAGAGCAGAATCATTTTGACCGCCTGCAAGGAAATAGCATCCGCTTCCACCGCCAGGTTACGCCGTGCCAGCACACCACCTGCCAAGATTTTGCATCTGCAAACATCCTCGCCCACCAGACCTCGCTCTCGCAATGACCGTAAATTAACCGTTTCTCCATCCGCAAAATGACGGCTGATTGTCCCGAGATTGACGGCTGCCATCCGTCCGATACGGCATTTCCCGACGCAAAGGACTGCCGCCGCCGCTTCGCGATCACTCATACGGCAATCTGCCTCTGCGGCGCGAATACCCGCATATACCGTGCCGGCGGCTCTTTTTGCATCCCTTGTATCCTTTGTCTCCGTTATTGTATCCTTTGCGCCGTTTCCGATGTCGCATGCATCCCGCGCAAGCACTGTCGCTCCGTGTGTCCGACTCTGCCGCCGATGACGGGCAATGCACAGCCAAAATCCGATTGCAGAGGTCAAAATGCCTCCCATTGCACAGCAAAAGACCGCAATCGCCCTGCTGTTTTCCGTTTCCGTGCTTGCCGTATCTTTTGTATCGATTGACACTGTCGGCAAGGCACTGTAGCGCGGATAAATCCGAATATCCCCGCCCTCCGGATGATTGAGCGGATGATCAAGCCATTCACCGCTTTCCCCATCACGCGCGGGCAGATCGGGCGGAACAAACGCGTGCGCGTCCGCAACCGTATATGTCCCGCAAAAATACGGCTCCTCCCCGCCCTCTTCATAGTAGGAAACCGTATAAGAGAATGCCGCATCGGTCGGCAATGTGACCGTGATTCCGTTTTGTGCCGCGGCACAAAGGGAGCCGAAATCGGTCGGTCCGAATGCCGATGCAAGATCTGCGGTTTTATATCCCGGTATATTGACCGTCGGATGTGTGTATACGCCACTCTCCGCCCCGTAAAGCATTCCTACCGAAAACGCCTCACCCTCTACCGTCTTTTCCCGCATCTGCCCCGCAAGCAAATAACGAACCGTGTAACGAATCCGCATGCTTTTTTCCCGATAGGATGCCGTTATCGCATAATTGGCGGGGCGCTCGCTCATCTGTTGCGCATCCCAATTCCATTCCGCAATATAACCGTCCGGTGCCGGACAGGTCGGCAATTCAATCTCTTGTGCCGTTTCCACCGTGTAGGTCAACCGCGTATACAGCACGCCAAGGTACGAGTCCCATTCCTCCGGCGGCAGATACGGCACCGCCGCATGAATGTAAAAATAAAGCGTGTAGGTAATGGGCACAAATTCCGCATATAAGGTCACGCTCTGTGCGGGCATGACAAAGGAAAAGCGACCCTCGTCCGCTTCTTCCGCCTCGCAAGGATACACGGTCCCATCCGCCCCGATCGCACGCACCGAATCGGCGGACACCCGATACCCCGCATCCGCCCGCACCGTAACGCCTACCCGCTCTCCGCACCCCGCTTCCGAAGCAGCACTCGGCATGCCGCCGTGCAAAAGCGCACAAATCAGGATTGCATGGGTCTCTTCTTCCGTCTCTGTCTCCGTCTCTGCCTCCGCGCCGAACACGGTCGGCATCCAGCCGTAAAGAATTGCCATAATCGCCACCGCAACAAGCAACCAACGAATCACGGTCAAAATCGCCTCAAAAAACGCAAGCTCTTCTCTTTCCTGTCTTTCCTGTCTTTCCTGTCTTTCCTGTCCTTCTTTTCTCGCTTTCATCTTTTTTCCTCCCGCACAGTACTGTTCCCAGTATTGCCCCGCGTTTGTCGTCCGCATTCCGCTTGCCCCTCTTTCTTTTCTTTTTTCCTTTTGTTTTTTCTTTGTTTGGCACAAAACACTTGCAAAATGCGCAAAGATGTGTTACAATATGCCTGATAAGAAAATATAGCCGATTGTAAAAGTCAAAGAGATACAA
>CAZMAZ010000078.1:0-3311 GCA_964564255.1 uncultured Clostridium sp.
TCGACCGCCTTGCACTCTCTCCGTCCAAATCAAAAAGGACAAAACCGAGTGTCTTGTCCTTTCTTTTTGATTCGCACTTTTTACAAAAACACCATAAGAAGCGTACCCGTCACCATCAGGCAAAGCCCGACCATTCCCTTTCGGGACAGCTTTTCCCCAAACACAATACGAGAAAACAGAACGGTCACAAGAATACTCAACTTATCAATCGGTACCACGACACTGACCTTCCCATTTTGAATGGCATAATAATAGCAAAGCCAAGAGGCACCGGTCGCCAATCCCGACAAAAGAACAAACAAAAGCTCTTTGCCGTCAATATGCCGAATAGCACGGTGCTTCCCTTTCGCAAATACAATCACCCACGCCATCACAAGCACCACACCGGTTCGAATCGCGGTCCCCAGATTGGATTCCACCCCGGAAATGCCTACCTTGGCAAGGATGGAGGTCAGCGAAGCAAACACGGCGGAAAGAACCGCGTAGAGCATCCATGTTTTTTGCTTTTTGGCTGTTCCATTGCCTGTACGCGCGGCACCCTTCTTTTCCACCATCAGAAGAATCCCGACCCCGAGAATTGCCGTGGCGAGCAGACGCAGAAAAAGATGCTCGGTCTCTCCGAAGAACAAAATGGCAAGCAAAACGGTCAGAACCGTACTCGACTTGTCAATCGGCACCACCCGATTCACGTCTCCCATCGACAGCGCCTTGAAATAGCAAATCCAAGATGCCCCGGTTGCCAGCCCCGAAAGAATCAGAAACAAAAACGATTTCGGACTGACCGTCGACAGGGTTCCGATCGACCCGACCACCAAAACCATGCCCCATGAAAACAGCAAAACGACAACCGTCCGCAATGCGGTGGCAAGGTCGGAATCGGTTTTTCGTATGCCGCATTTGGCAAGAATAGAGGTAATTCCCGCAAAAAAAGCAGAGAGAATTGCCGCCAAAATCCAAATCATAAAATCATCCCCTTTAAGCGGTTCCCATTGACTGTCTGTCGGCACTGTCGGTGCCCGCAAGGTCAGTGGCGATACTTCAAAACGTTATCGATTTTATAGGACCCGGAAATGTCGGTAATCACGTAATAAAGCGTCACTTCCGCGTCACGGTCCAAATTATGCAGATAGGTCTGCCCCTTTTGCGTAAAGGAGCCGTTATTTTTATGAATCATAAAGGTCACGGTATAGTCGTACTGCGTATAGCTTTTCCCGTTCTTGTCGGTTTTAACCGTGGCATTCTCCATCAGGCGAATCTGAATGCCGCCGTTGCCGTAGAGCTGCTGCGGATAAAAGAAAGAGACCTCTTCATTTCCCTCTTTTGCAAAATAGTAACTGCTGAAAAAAGCATTGTAGGTTTCCGCGTCGCCCGCAACAATGGAAGCCAGGTAATCGTAAAGAATGGCAACCGGCTCCCCGTAGTCGGCTTTGGTTTGGTCGTCCAAAACCGCACCCTCTCCGTCGACCGGCGTATCATAGTACCATACGGTTCTGTTCAGCGCCAAATACTCGGGGTCGTCCATGATATTTTCAATCGGATTGGAAAAAATCACGGTATAGCGATCGGTCGTTTCCTCTTCTTTGCCCTCTTTTGCGGCGGAAAGCACCGCACTGATCACCAGGTATGCCACCATAAAAAGGAGCATGCCTATCAAAACAATGATAATCGTTCGTTTTAATCTGCGCGTTTCCTCTCGCGCACTTCGTTTTTCTTCCATTTTCTCATTTCCTCTTTTTGCGTTTTTGCCGATTCCCTTGTCCGTACTCCTCTATTGTACCACATGCGCGCACGAATTGCAACAGAAGAGCAAAGAAAAATTGTAAATTCTTTCAAAATTCTGTTTACTCCTGCGTAATTCCTTTGGAAAATTCAGAAAAAAATCAAAAAATCGCTTGTAGATTTCGCTGTAATATGCTATAATAAATAGGATGGAGTATTATCCGCTTCACTTTTTACGAAAAGAGGCAATCACATATGAACCGCATAAAATATCTTGTTTTAATTCCCGACGGCATGGCGGACCAACCGATCGCGGAGCTGGGCAACCGTACCCCCATGGAGGCGGCAAACAAGCCCACCATGGACAGACTGGTCAAAAACGCGCTGGTCGGCACGGTTTTAAATGTCCCGCAGGGCATGGTACCCGAAAGCGACACGGCAAACATGGCAATTCTTTCCTTTGACCCGAAAATCTACTCGCACGGTCGTTCCCCGCTGGAGGCGGTCAGCATGGGACTTGACATGCAACCCGACCAAACCGCGTATCGTTGCAATTTGGTTACCCTGTCGGAAGAACAGACCGCATACGAAGACAGGATTCTTTTGGACCACAGCGCCGACGAGATTTCCACCGAAGAGGCGGACGTTTTAATCAAGGCGTTGCAAGAGGGGCTGGGAAATGAGTCCCGCACCTTTTACACCGGCATCAGCTACCGTCATTGCATTCTCTGGAAAAACGGCGACGAGCATTACAGCTTTATGCGTCCGCACGACATTCCGGGGCGTGTCATTCGCGACTATCTGCCCCGTCCCGAAGACGGCGGCGCGCCCTTTTTGGAGCTGATGAAAAAAAGCTACGACATTTTGAACCCGCACCCGATCAACCGTGCACGCCGTGCGCGCGGACTGCGTCCCGCCAACTCCGCATGGCTTTGGAGCCCGGGGAAAAAGCCGCAGCTTCCGTCCTTCCGCGAAAAGTGGGGACTTAACGGCGTTGTCATTTCCGCGGTGGACCTGATTAAGGGCATCGGTCTTTGCGCGGGCATGCAGAGCATTGATGTGCCGGGTGCCACCGGCAATGTCCATACCAATTACGACGGAAAAGCAGAGGCGGCAATTCGCGCCTTCCGAGACGGTGCCGATTATGTCTATGTGCATGTCGAGGCGCCCGACGAATGCGGACACCGCGCGGAGCTGCAAAACAAGGTTTTGTCAATCGAGCTGATTGACCAAAAAATCCTTGCCCCCCTTCTTTCCTATCTGGAATCGACCGGGGACCCCTTCCGCATCCTGGTTCTGCCCGACCATCCCACGCCGATTTGTCTGCGCACGCACACCTCCGACCCGGTTCCCTTCTTTCTCTATGCTTCCGACCGCGCGGAAAACGGAACCGAGCTCTTTTCCGAAGCGGCGGCACGCGCCGTCGGGCGCTATCTCCCGAACGGCTATGACCTGATGCAGCTCTTAATCGACCGATAATCCCCTCCCACTTACGCCCCATATTTTGCAAAATACCAATCATCGGTCACTTTACCCGATGACAAAGGAGAATACACATGAACGATTACGATTTGGAAGAAGAATTGGAAGAA
>CAZMAZ010000078.1:3411-7847 GCA_964564255.1 uncultured Clostridium sp.
ACAAAAAAGAAAAAGGAGGTGCGACATGCCGCAACAGGGTATCATACAGTGGTTTCCCGGTCATATGGCAAAGACCCGACGCATCATGCGCGAAAATCTGAAAAATGTGGATCTTGTCATTGAAGTTTTGGATGCCCGCATTCCGTATGCATCCCGCAATCCCGACATTCCCGATTTGATAGGGCAAAAACCGGAACTGATTTTACTGAATAAAGCATCGCTTGCGGACCCTGCGCAAAATCGCCTTTGGCAGGCAAAATATGAAAGCCGCCAAAGCGTTTGCATTCTGACCGACTGCATTGACGGGCGCGGCTTGGAAAAGATTCCCGACGCCATCCGCACACTGCTTTCCGACCGCATTGCACGCTACGAGGAAAAAGGTATGCATGGCAGGCGGTTGTTTGCCATGGTGGTCGGCATTCCCAATGTGGGCAAATCGTCGCTGATCAACCGTCTCTCGGGCAACAAAAAAGCCCGCGTGGAGGACCGTCCCGGCGTTACCCGCGACAAGCAATGGGTTGCCACGGGGATGGGCATTGACCTATTGGATATGCCCGGCGTACTCTGGCCGAAATTCGACAACCGAGCAGTCGGCGAGAATCTGGCGCTGACCGGTGCGATTAAAGACGACGTTTTGGACATTGAGGAGCTGGCGTGCATTCTTTGCACACGCCTGCGGGATCGGTATCCGGAACTGCTTTGCGCGCGCTACAAGCTGGGCACGCCCGACGAAATCCGTCCCCTTGACGGCTATTCCCTGCTTAATTTGATTGGAAAAAAGCGCGGATTTTTGGCAGGCGGCGGTGAAATCAATACCGAACGCACCGCCATTATGCTTTTGGATGAATTCCGCGGCGCCAAAATCGGGCGCATCACGCTTGACGACGCGGGAGAGGAAATGTAAAATGCTTACTTATGACATAGAACAAGACCTTGCAAGCCAAGGCTTTTGCGCAATTTGCGGCGTTGACGAGGCGGGCCGCGGTCCGCTTTGCGGTCCCGTGGTTGCCGCGGCGTGCATCTTGCCGATCGGCGCAGACATTCCGGGGCTCAACGACTCCAAGAAGCTGACCGAGAAGCGTCGCGAGGCGCTGTTTGACCAAATTCGGCAAACCGCAATCGCGTATGCGATTGCCGAGGCATCGGTGGAAGAAATCAATCGGCTCAACATTTTGGAAGCCGACCTGCTTGCCATGCGTCGCGCTATTGCCGCGCTGTCGACGACGGCGGATTTTGCTTTGATTGACGGCAACGTGGCACGCGATTTTCAAATTCCCGCGCGTGCGGTGGTGCACGGAGATGCACTCTCCCCTTCGATTGCCGCCGCCTCCATTCTTGCCAAGGTAACGCGGGATCGGTTATGCATCGAGCTTGACCGCGCCTATCCGCAATACGGCATTGCCGTTCACAAGGGATACGGCACCCGCGCCCACATGGAGGCTTTGCGCACCTACGGACCCTCTCCGATTCACCGTCAAAAATTCATCCGCTTTTTGGAGCGGGAGCAAACCCCGAAATCATGACCGACAAGATGAAGACAGGTCGCATCGGCGAAAACGCCGCCGCACGCTATTTGCAAAAAAACGGCTACCGCATTGTGGCACGCAATCTGCGCCTTTCCCATATGGAGGTTGACCTTATTTGCGAAAATGCCGACACTCTGGCATTTGTCGAGGTCAAAACACGCACCGAATCCGCCGCAACCGAAAATCGCTTCCGACCGACCGACACCATCAATTATCAAAAAAGAAAGCACATTGCCGACGCGGCGCGGCGCTATCTTGCGCTCCACCCCACCAAAAAGCAACCGCGCCTTGATGTGGTGGAGGTCATTCTTGCGCCGCAGCTCGGACTTTTCGGCGCTGTGCGCGTTCGCGAAATTCACCATATTCCGAACGCTTTTGACGCAGGCGGACAAAGGCTGTAACCTTTTGCTTTTCGCTTTTTCCGCACCGCCGACACAAACCGTAAAAAAGGAGAATATACCATGTGCAACCACACAAAAGCGCCGCATGCGCTCTCCCTCTTTGATACCCACTGCGACACGGCGTCCGAGCTGTTCGAGCGTCGGGAGCATTTATATGCCAACACCTGCCACATTGGGCTTGACAAAGCCGCCGCTTACAAAGACTACACGCAATTTTTTGCCATCTGGTCCAATCGGCGTCACGACGACCAAACCTGTTTTACCGATTTTTTGCAAATCAGCGACTATTTTGCGGCGGAAATTGCCGCAAATGCCAATAGCATTGCACTTGCCAAAAATGCAGCCGAACGGCGCTCTGCCGAAGCGGCGGGGCGACGCGTTGCCATCCTTGCCGTGGAAGATGCCCGTCTGCTTGCGGGCGATCTGTCGCGCCTGGAGATTTTATATGAGCGCGGCGTCCGCTATCTGACCCTGCTTTGGGGCGGCGAAACCTGCATCGGCGGCTCGCATAATACCGAGAGCGGTCTGACCGACTTCGGCAAGCAGGTGGTGCGACGCTGTTTTGAGCTGGGCATCATTCCCGACATTTCACACGCTTCCAAGCAAAGCGTCGACGATTTGATTCCGATTGCGCAGGAGTACGGCAAGCCGTTTATTGCCACCCATTCCAACGCCTACTCGCTCTATCCGCATTCGCGCAACCTGCGCGACCGACACCTAAAGGAGCTGCTCGCACTGGGCGGCATTGTGGGGGTCAGCCTTTGCCCGTCGCATCTGCGCGACACCGCATCGGGACCCGCCACGGTCAAGGATGTGGTCGACCACATAGACCGCTATCTTGCACTCGGCGCCGAAAATGCCCTGGGACTGGGCTGTGACCTGGACGGAACCGACCTGCCGAGCGGCTTTTCCTCGGTTTCCGATCTGCCCCTGATTGCCGACGAAATGGCGGCGCGCGGCTACAGTGACCGCCTCATTCGCAAAATCTTTTATCAAAATTACCAAACCTTTTTCGACCGCGTGCTCTGCTGAGACACACGGCAAAACCAAGACCGAAAGGACAAAAAAACATGAAATACCGTTCAACAAGAGACGCATCCCGCAAAGAATACGATTCCGCCGAAGTGATTAAACTCGGCATTGCCCCCGACGGCGGGCTGTTTATCCCCTGCAAAATTCCCAAGCTCTCGCAAAACGACCTGCGTGCGCTGATTACCATGTCTTATCCCGAGCGCACCGCCGACATTCTGGCTCGCTATCTGACCGATTTTACCTACGACGAGCTGTTGGCGGACGCGACCTCCGCGTACGGCAGATCCGCCTTTTGGGAAGAAATCGCCCCCGTCGTTTCGGTCGGTGAAAACCGTCGTGTTTTAGAGCTGTGGCACGGCCCCACCGCCGCCTTTAAGGATATGGCACTCCAGCTGATGCCGCGTCTGCTTTCGCGCGCTCTGCGCAAAACAGACGAAGACCGCGATGCGCTGATTTTGGTGGCAACCTCGGGCGACACCGGCAAAGCGGCATTGGAAGGCTACAAGGACGTAGATCATGTTCGCATTATGGTCTTTTATCCCGCCGACGGTGTCAGTCGCGTGCAAAAGCTGCAAATGATTACGCAAACAGGCGAAAATGTCAAGGTTTGCGGCATTCGCGGCAATTTTGACGACGCGCAATCCGGTGTTAAGATGATTTTCGGCAATCCGCAAATCGCCGCCGCGCTTTCGGATGCGGGCTATGTGCTGTCCAGTGCCAATTCCATCAACTGGGGACGATTGGTGCCGCAGATTGTCTACTATGTATCCGCCTACTGCGACCTTTGCATGCGGGGCGACATTTGCATCGGCGAGGTGATTGATGTCTGCGTCCCGACCGGCAATTTCGGCAACATTTTTGCGGCATATCTGGCAAAAGAAATGGGATTGCCGATTCGCAAGCTGATCTGCGCTTCCAACTCCAACAATGTTTTGACCGACTTTTTGCAGACCGGCACCTACGATCGCAACCGTCCCTTCCATCTGACCATGTCCCCTTCCATGGACATTCTGATTTCCAGCAATCTGGAGCGTTTGCTCTCTGTGATAGCGGGCACCGAAAAAACCTCCTTGTGGATGCGTGAGCTGGAAAAATACGGTCGCTACACGGTAGATCCGGAGACACGGGCGCGCATTGGGGAGCTGTTTACCGGCAGTTATGCCGATGAGGCGCAAACCGCCGCAACCATTCGCAAATATTGGGAGCGTTATCACTACCTTGTGGATCCGCATACCTCTGTTGCACTTGCCTGCGCCGATCGGTATATGGAAACCGCAACCGACCCGCGGTTTGTGCTGATAGATTCCACCGCCAGCCCCTTTAAGTTTGCCACCGATGTATACCGTGCCCTGACCGGAACCGATATTGAAGACCCGTTGCAAGCCATCTCGGTGCTGTCCCAGCTGACCGCGCGCCCGGTTCCCTACCCGCTTGCCGACCTTAGCGGCCGTAAGGTGATTTTCAATCGCGTCATTTC
>CAZMAZ010000079.1:0-7833 GCA_964564255.1 uncultured Clostridium sp.
ACGCCGTGCGGCAGGTGGTGGAAGGCGCCCAGCTTGTGTGCCATGGAGTGGCAGACGCCCAGGAAGGCATTTGCAAATGCCATACCTGCCATGGTGGCGGCATTTGCCATCTTTTCGCGTGCTTCCACGTCGACTTGTCCGTTGTCATAAGCGCGCGGCAGGTAGCGGAAAATGGTCTTGAGTGCCTGCAGAGCCAGACCGTCGGTATAATCGGTTGCCATCACCGACGCATAGGCCTCCAGCGCATGCGAAACGGCATCAATACCCGATGCGGCAGTCAGTCCGCGCGGTGCACTCATATGGAAATCGGTATCCACAATTGCCATATTCGGCAACAGCTCATAGTCGGCAAGCGGATACTTGATGCCGGTGTTCTCGTCGGTGATAACCGCAAACGGGGTTACCTCGGAGCCGGTACCGGCAGAGGTCGGAATGGCGATGAAGTATGCCTTGTCGCCCATGTGCGGGAAGGTATATACACGCTTACGGATGTCCATAAAGCGCATTGCCATATCAGCAAAGTCGACCTCGGGATGCTCGTACATGACCCACATAATCTTTGCGGCGTCCATCGCGGAGCCGCCGCCCAGTGCGATGATGCAATCCGGCTCAAATGCCGCCATCTGTGCCGCACCCTGCTTTGCGCAGCCCAGTGTCGGGTCGGGCGCAACATCAAAGAAGGTGGTGTGACGGATTCCCATCTCGTCCAGCTTGTCGGTAATCGGCTTGGTGTAGCCGTTTTTATAAAGGAAGGAATCGGTTACGATAAATGCCTTCTTTTTGTTCATGACCGTTTGCAGCTCGCTCAGTGCGACCGGCAGACAGCCCTTCTTGATATATACCTTTTGCGGGGTACGGAACCAAAGCATGTTTTCTCTCCTCTCAGCCACGGTTTTGATGTTCAAAAGATGCTTGACACCGACGTTCTCGGAAACCGAGTTGCCACCCCAGGAGCCGCAACCCAGCGTCAAAGAGGGCGCCAGCTTGAAGTTATACAGGTCACCGATACCGCCCTGTGCGGAGGGGGTGTTGACCAAAATGCGGCAGGTCTTCATCCGTGCGGCAAATTCGGCAAGTTTTTCTTTTTCGGTGGATGCATTCAGATAAATGGAAGAGGTGTGTCCGTAACCGCCGTCGGCAATCAGATGCTCCGCCTTGGCAAAGGCATCCGAAATATCGGTTGCGCGGTACATGGCAAGCACGGGAGACAGCTTTTCGTGTGCAAACTCCTCGGAAAGCTCAACACTTTCCACCTCACCTATCAGAATTTTGGTTCCCTCGGGAACGCGGACACCTGCCAATGCCGCAATGGTTGCCGCCTTCTGACCGACAATCTTGGCATTCAGCGCGCCGTTGATTAGGATGGTTTTCCGCACCTTTTCGGTCTGCTCGGGATTTAAGAAATAGCATCCGCGATCGGCAAATTCGGTTTTGACCGCATCATACACCTTGTCCAGTACAATTACGGATTGCTCGGATGCACAAATCATACCGTTGTCAAAGGTTTTGGAGTGAATAATCGAGTTGACCGCCAGAACAATGTCGGCAGTATCATCGATAATGGCAGGCGTGTTTCCTGCGCCGACGCCCAGTGCCGGCTTACCCGACGAATACGCCGCTTTGACCATGCCGGGACCGCCGGTTGCCAGAATAATGTCAGCTTCCTTCATCAGAAGGTTGGTCATATCCAGCGAAGGCACATCGATCCAGTCGATAATTCCTGCCGGTGCGCCTGCCGCCACAGCCGCATCCAAAACAATTTTTGCCGCCGCCGCCGTGGACTTCTTTGCACGCGGGTGGGGGCTTATCATAATGGCGTTGCGGGTCTTCAGTGCCAAAAGGCACTTGAAAATAGCGGTGGATGTCGGGTTGGTGGTCGGAATAACTGCCGCAACCACACCGATAGGCTCCGCAATCTTCTTGATGCCGTAGGCGGTGTCTTCTTCAATCACGCCGCAGGTTTTCTGATCGCGGTACGCATTGTAAATGTACTCGGATGCGTAGTTGTTTTTGATCACCTTGTCTTCCACGACCCCCATGCCGGTTTCTTCCACTGCCAATTTGGCAAGCGGAATGCGGTTGTGGTTGGCAGCCAGCGCCGCCGCACGGAAGATGGCGTCAACCTGCTCCTGCGTGTAGGTCGCATACTGCTTTTGTGCTTCTCTGATGCGCACAAGCGCCGCTTCTAGCGCGTCGACGCCGTCAACAATGATTCTTTCTTTGGTTTCCATATATGCCTCCTCAAAAAATAATAACATGGTTTGGTTTGGTTTTTCGATGCTTCCCGCTTCGGGATGTAATTGATTTTTAAATGTTTCCGTAAAGCATTGACCGATGCAGGTGGGCAAGCGAAAGCGCCATATTTTCGTAGCGAACCGAAACCCCCTGCGGGAGCTCCAGCTTGATCGGCGCAAAGCACCAGATGGCGCGAATGCCGCTTTTGACAAGCAGGGACGCTGTTTTTTGTGCCGCTTCCGGCGGAACGGTCAGAATGCCGATCTGCACCCGATGCAAATCACAGTAGGACGGCAGCTCTTCCATCGCCAACACCCGATCCGAGCGTTTTTCCGGCGCAATGTCAAAGGCACGTGCCACCGTGATGCCGTATTCCGCAAACCCACCGAATTCCAAAAGCGCCCTGCCGAGCTTTCCCGCTCCGACAATCACCGCTTCGCATTCGGTGTGCATGCCGAGCACCGATTCAATCGCCTCTGCCAGCACCTCGCGCCTGTAACCGACACGCGGCTTGCCCGCGCCGCAGACCGCCGACAAATCCTTGCGCACCTGCACCTCTCCGAGCGAAAGCGCATGGGCAATGGCTGTGGCGGATACCGTGTCCCTGTCAATCGGCAAGGAACGCAGATAGGAGAGATACCCGGGCAGACGCCCCATGGTCGCTCTGGACAAACAGCCCCGATCGGTTGCCTCGGTCGGCTTGTACCGCCCGATTTGTTTGGTTGGTTCCATCCAAGTCTCCTCCCTTCCTCTTGCTTGCTTCTTGCTTGCTTCTATTTTACCACAAAATTCGCGCTTTGGGAATTGTAAATTTTACATATCGGTATTGCGTATATCGATATACCTTGTATCGATTTCGCGTTTGCCCCACGAGATTCCCGAGTCGCGCCCCGAGCATCTCGGCGGATTGCACAAAAGAGGCGGCACCGCCCGCATAACTTAGTTCATTTCGTCGAAAATGAAAAATCCGTCTTTTCCCGCTTGACAAACGGCGCCGAACGGGGTATAATAATTAACGCGTTAATTGTTAACCGACTAACAATATCATAATGAAAGGAAAGGATGGTCTATATGCAAGCAAACAAATCTGCCGATGCGCCGACCCGTGCCGATGCGAGCACAGCCCCGAAACGGACAGACGCGGAAGCCTCTACCCTTGCAACCGAAGTCACACGAACCTTCATTCGTACCGACAAGCTGCACAGACAGGTGGTGGAGACACGCATTACCGACAGCGTCGGACTGCACCGCTCCCAGCATTCCATGCTGATGCATCTGAGTCGCGCACAAACGCCCCCTTCGCAAAAAGAGCTGGCAGCCTTTTTTGACATCAGTCCCGCCGCCGTCACGGTCACCCTGAATCGGTTGGAGGCGGGTGGGTATATCACGCGCAATACGACCGAAAACGACAACCGCTCCAACCGCATCCGCATCACCGACAAAGGACGTCTGGCAGTCGCGCAATCGGAGGTGCTCTTCTCCGGCATTGACAGCGCCATGGTTGCGGGACTTTCGCAGGAACAGCTTTTGGCGTTTTTGGACACATTGAAGGTCATGCAGGCAAACCTTTGCACCATGCTCGGAAGCAATGCCGGGCGGGGGGATTGCCGCGCGTGCCCTCTCACACCCCAAACAGAAAGGAAGGAAGAAAACAATTGAAAAAGTGGTATAAGTATGTAAAACCCTACCTGCCCTATTTTATCATCGGTCCTCTTTGCATGATTGTTGAGGTCATCGGCGAAATTTTAATGCCGAAAATGCTCTCTCTCATCATCAACTACAGCACCGGCAATCTGACCGATGCCCCGGGCTATGTCAAATGGCTGTTTGCTCTGTTTGGCGACAGCTGCTCCGGTTTCACCATTGCCGTTATGGTCGGCATGATTATGACCGCCCTGCTTATGATGATAGGCGGTGTCGGCGGCGCCTACTTCGGTGCCAAGGCGGCGGTTAACTTTGCGGCGGATCTGCGCAGTGACATTTATCGGAAGGTGCAATCCTTCTCCTTTTCCAATATCGATCACTTCTCCTCTTCCTCGCTGGTCACCCGTCTGACCAACGATGTCACGCAGCTGCAAAATCTGGTCAACATGCTCCTGCGCATGTTCCTGCGTGCCCCCGGCATGCTGATCGGCGCTTTGATTATGGCAATTTTGATGCGTCCCGACCTTGCCGTCGTGCTGGCTGTCACCATTCCGCTTTTGCTTGCCTCCATTTTGCTGATTATCAGTCGCGGCTTTTCCCGCTTCTCCCGCATGCAGACAAAGATTGACGGACTGAATGCCACCGTGCAGGAAAACATCACCAACGTGCGCGTGGTCAAATCCTTTGTGCGAGAGGATTTTGAAGAGGAAAAATTCCGCCGCGCCAACGGCGACCTCAAAAAGACCGGCACCGATGCGGTCAAAATCATGATTCTGCTCTCCCCCGTCATGACCTTCTTTATGAATATCACCATTATTGCCGTGCTCTATTTCGGCGGCAACACGGTGATTGCGGGCAATATGCTGCCGGGCGACCTCTCGGCGTTTGTCACCTATGTCAACCAGATTCTGCACTCTCTGATGATGGTCACCATGATGCTGATGATGTCCTCCCGTGCCCTTGCTTCGGCAAAGCGTATCCGCGAGGTGCTGGACGAACAGGTGGACCTCAACGATTTTGCCGCCGCCAAGCCAGACCTGACCGTAGAAAAGGGCGAAATTGTCTTCCGGGATGTTTCCTTCCGTTATTATAAGAACAGCGAGGAAGCCGTTCTCGACCATATCAACCTGACCATCCCCGCGCACGCAACAGTAGGCATTATCGGCTCCACCGGTTGCGGAAAAACCACATTGGTTTCCATGATTCCGCGCCTTTACGACACGGACCGGGGGCAGGTGCTGATCGACGGCACCGACGTGCGCGACTATTCCCTTTACAACCTGCGCGAGGGCGTCGGCATGGTACTGCAAAAAAATGTGCTGTTTAGCGGCACCATCGCGGAAAATCTCCGCTGGGGGGACGGTGACGCCACAGACGCGGAAATGATTGCCGCCGCCGACACCGCGCAAGCACATAAATTCGTTTCCACCTTCAAGGACGGCTACGAAACCGAGCTGGATCAGGGCGGCACCAATGTCTCGGGCGGACAGAAGCAACGTCTCTGCATTGCACGCGCCTTGCTCAAAAAGCCCAAAATCCTGATTCTTGACGACTCTACCAGTGCGGTCGATACCGCAACCGAAGCGCAGATTCGCCGCGCCTTCGGCAACGAGCTCAAGGATTCCACCAAAATTATCATTGCACAGCGCATTACCTCGGTCAAGGATGCCGACATGATTGTGGTCATGAACGAGGGACGCATCACCGGTATCGGGACACATGCGCAGTTGCTGGAAAGTAATACGGAATACCGTGAAATCTATTATTCGCAGACCGACGGCAAGTCTGCCGCGCCGCTGACCGAAGGGGGGAAAGCATAATGGCAAACAAAAAAACACATGCGCGTTCTCTCTCTTCTCTGCAACGCAGATACAATACCTCTGCCGCTCCCGGTCGCGGCGGATTCGGCGGTCCCGGCGGACCGGGAGGACCGGGAGGACCCGGCGGCGGACGCGGGGGACGTGGCGCACGCGGCGCAAGCGGCGCCCACGGAAAGCCCAAGAACACAGGCAAAACAGTGGCTCGCCTTTTGCAATATGTCGGCAAATACAAGGTCGGCTTGATTTTCGTCTTTGTCTGCATGCTGGTCAATACCCTGACCTCTCTTATCGGCTCTTACATGCTCTCGCCCATTATTAACCGTGCGGCGATGGAGTATAATTTGATTCACCAAATCGATGCCTCTTATGACATCACCGGTCTTGCCGCGGTTGCCGATCGGGCAATTGAGGGCTTCTGCACGCTTGCCCCGGTGCAAGCGCTGATTGAGCTTGGCGGATTCGGACCCGCAGTCGCTTATCTGATTGCGGCGCTGTTGATTCTCGGTCTGGTGTATTTGGTTGGCATTTTGACCAGCTATCTGCAATCTCGCCTGATGCTTTCGGTCTCGCAGAACGCCATCGAGCGGCTGCGCAATGACCTATTTTGCAAGATGCAAAAGCTCCCGGTTCGTTACTTTGACTCCAACACCACCGGTGAGGTCATGAGCCGCTATACCAATGATGTGGACAATATCGATACCATGCTGAATAACTCCCTGACGCAGATGGTCTCCGGTACCATTACCCTTATCGGCACCTTTGTCTTTATGATTACCACCAACTGGATTTTGACCCTGATTACGGTCGCCTTTATTCCGATTTTTGCCTTCGGCGGCAGCTTGATTGGCAAAAAATCCTCCAAATATTACCGTGAACAGCAATCGGCTCTGGGTGCCGTCAACGGCTATATCGAGGAAACGGTCTCGGGACAGAAGGTGATTAAGGTCTTCAATCACGAGGACACCTGCATTGAGGAATTTGAGGAGCTGAACAATGACATGCGCGACAAGCAGTTTCGCGCCATGTACTACGGCGGCATCATGGGACCGATTATGGGCAATACCAGCCAGGTTTCGTATGCGATTACGGTCGGCGTCGGCGGCATTTTGATGATTACGCGCGGCTTTACACCGGGCGGATTGACCGTCTTTGCGCAGTACGCACGGCAGTTCTCTATGCCGATAAACAACATTTCCCAGCAGATGAATACCATTTTTGCGGCACTGGCAGGGGCGGAACGGGTCTTTGCCGTCATGGACTCCGACCCGGAGCCGGCAAATCTGCCCGATGCTGTCGGCGAGTTCCCGCCGACTCCCGACGGACATGTGATGCAGGGCGATGTTGTCATGGAGCATGTCACCTTCGGCTATCTGCCGGATAAAACCGTATTGCGTGACATTTCGCTTTACGCCCATCCCGGTCAGAAAATCGCCTTTGTCGGCTCGACGGGCGCGGGAAAAACCACGATTACCAATCTAATCAACCGTTTTTATGACATCAATGAGGGGAAAATCACCATAGACGGCATTGACATCAAGGAGTACAATCGCGCCTATCTGCGCACAAATATCGCCATGGTTTTGCAGGATACGCATCTCTTTACCGGCACGATTATGGAGAATATCCGCTACGGTCGGCTGGATGCAACCGACGAGGAGGTCATCGCCGCCGCCAAAACCGCCAGCGCCCACAGCTTTATTATGCGGCTGGAGGACGGCTACCAAACGCTTCTGGAAGGAGACGGCGCCAACCTGTCGCAAGGACAGCGCCAGCTTCTCAATATTGCGCGCGCGGCACTCTCCAAGGCGCCTATTCTGATTTTGGACGAAGCGACCTCTTCGGTCGACACCCGTACGGAGCGGCATATTGAGCACGGCATGGATCGACTGATGAAAAACCGTACTACCTTTGTGATTGCACACCGTCTGTCCACCGTGCGCAACGCCAACGCCATTATGGTTCTGGAGCACGGAGAGATTATCGAACGCGGCAGTCATGACGATTTGCTCGCCATGAAGGGACGCTACTACGAACTCTATACCGGTAAAAAAGAACTGGATTAACATCTTTTCGGGGGCTTTTTTCGCGGGGCACCTTCTTTTCGGGGGCTCCGCGCCCCCGAACCCCGCGCCGC
>CAZMAZ010000080.1:0-7828 GCA_964564255.1 uncultured Clostridium sp.
AAAAAACAAAAGGAACAGAGAAAATGAAGGATATACGGGAAACAAACGGTTTTCTTGAAAACGGTTTTCGAGAAAACGGTTTTCGAGAAAACAGTTTTCGTGAAAACAGCTTTCAAGAGGAAAAAACCGAAGAGCGTGCGGCAGGTGTTGCGCCTGTCGACGGCGGAGGATCTGCCGTGCAAGTTGAGCGACCGTCCATTTCATCGGCGGTCATTCACCGTTTGCCGCGCTATTATCGTTATTTGCGCGAGCTTTTGACACAGGGACGGACACGTATCAGTTCCGGCGAACTTGCAAGCATGATGCATGTAACCGCTTCACAGATTCGGCAGGATTTGAATTGCTTCGGCGGTTTCGGACAGCAGGGATACGGTTACAATGTCAATTATTTATATACGCGAATCAGCGAGCTTTTGGCGGTCGGACGCGGATTCCACGCCGTCATTATCGGTGCGGGCGATTTGGGACGGGCACTGGTGCACCTGTCCATGTTTGAAAAACGCGGGGTGGACATTATCGGTATGTTTGACGCGGGCGAAGGCATGGTCGGACGTGAGGTTGCGGGCGTGCGTATTTACGATTTGGCGGAGCTTGAGCGGTTTTGCGCGGAAAATACGGTGGATATTGCGGTTTTGACCCTGCCCAAAGAGCAGGTGCGCGCGGTTGCGGAACGGCTTGTGCGATGCGGCGTAAAAGGACTTTGGAACTATATGGGCGTGGAGCTGAACTACAGCAACGACGATATTATTGTCGAAAATGTTCACCTTGGAGATTCTTTGATGATTTTAAACTATGAAATCAGCCGCAAAATCGATCGGGACAGCGCGACAGGGGATGCTTTCGGGGCATTGCCGCATGCCGACAGAGCTGAAAATGCGGAAAATGCGGCAGATTCCGCGTCGGACGGACAAACCGAAAAACAGGAGGACTGAGCATGCGGGAAAGTACGGATAAGCAGGAATATTTCTTGCAATACGGAACCGAGGTTGCGGTGATTCCCGCCGCCGCGCTTGCGGCGGCAAAAACAGCGGGCAGGGAAGAGCTCTTGGTTCTTTTGTTGCTGGCGGAGGGCGCACACAAGTCGCAGCTTTCCGTGAGTGAACTTGCCGCGCGCGCGGGACTGGATACGGAAAAGGTGCGGAGCGCGATTGCTTTTTGGCGCGGCGCGGGGATTTTGACGGTCGGAAAGACTGCCGCTGTCGGGACGGCAAGCTCTGCGCAGAAAAACGCGGATGCCGTATCGGATGCAACGGCGGAACCCGCTTCGGAAAAGTCGAAGGGGTCGGAAAAATCGGAAAAGAAGCTGCAACGGGAGGCGGCACTGCCGCATTATACGGGGGATGAGCTTGCCGATATTTTGGAAAAACGCAAAGAGGCGGCAGTGCTGATAGACGCCTGCCAGCGTGCCTTGGGTAGACTTTGCAATCCGCATGAGATTAATGTCATTCTCGGACTTTCCGATTATTTGCGTTTGGAGGACGAGTACATACTGCTTTTGGTTAATTATTGCGTCAAAAACGGAAAAAAGACATTGCGATATATCGAAAAGGTCGCGTTTTCGTTGTATGACAGCGATATTTCCGATGTCGCTTCCCTAACCGCATGGATGGAGCGAAACGATACGGTCAAGAATGCGGAAGGAGAACTGCGAACCATGCTCGGTATCGGCGCACGCGCCCTGACCGGCAAGGAAACGGGACTGTTTGCTCGCTGGCTGTGTGATTTCGGCTTTTCAATCGATGTCATTCGCATGGCGTACGAAATTACGGTCAATGCGGGAAAAAATAAAGTAATGGATTACATGAACGGTATTCTGGAGCGCTGGCATGCGGACGGTTTGGATACGCCGGAAAAGATTACGGCGGAAGCGCAGGCACGTGCCGCCTCCCGCGGCACCGCCGCGGCAGAGGCACAGGTAACAGACGGCGGCAGCTTTTCAACCGAGGATTTCTTTGATGCGGCATTGCGGCGCAGTCTCGGAGGCGCATATGAACAGGTAACCCGGACAACGCAAACCGAGCAAACGGTCCGGAAAGAACAAGCGGGCGGGAAAAGGTCCTGACGCCGAAAACAGAAAGCGGAGGAAACAGAAATGAGCGAAACGGTCAATCAAATCCGTGAACGGTACAAGACCAAATATTTGGAGGCGGAATCGGCGGCAGAGATGCGACGCGCAGAGGTTGAAATGCGCGTCCCCGGGATACGGGAAGCGCATTTGCGCATGCAACAGACGGGGCTTGCTTTGCTTGGTTCGGTTTTCAACAAGGACCAAACGGTCGGCGATTTGGATACCTACCGCGCCGAGATTGAACAATTGCGCGGGGAATGTGCGCGTCTTTTGACAGAGGCAGGGTATCCGGCAGATTACGACAGTATCAAATACGAATGCGCTCTTTGCGGGGACACCGGCTACTTGGAGGACGGACAGATGTGCAAGTGCCTGAAAAGAGAACTGACCCGGGCAAGAATATTGACCAGCGGCATGGGGGAGCGTATGCGGACACAGAATTTTGCGAATTTTTCCTTGCGGTATTATACGCAGGGAGAGGAGCGCGACCGCATGCAATATTGCTTGGACGCCCTGCGCGCCTATGCATACGATTTCACGCCGAAAACCGCGGCAAACCTGCTTTTGCTCGGCAATACGGGACTTGGGAAAACGCACTTGTCCAGTGCGGTTGCGGGTGTGGTTCTGGAAAAAGGATATGATGTTTGCTATGTCAATGCCACACGCCTGATCGGCGACTTTGAAAAGCAACGGTTCGGCGCGGGCAACGGCAATTTAAACGGGGAAACCGATCATTATTTTGTTGCCGATTTTCTGATTTTGGACGATCTCGGCACCGAAGTATCCAACCAATTCACCGCTTCTTGCCTGTACGATTTGATTACGCGACGCATGGATACCGAAAAACCGACGCTGATCAGTACCAATCTGACCCCTGCCGAATTGCGGAAACGGTATTGGGACCGCATTACCAGCCGCTTGCTCGGCGAATACCGATTGCTTCCGTTTGTCGGTAAGGATGTTCGCATGCAAAAGCTGATGGAAGGCGCCGAATCCTGACGCGACACCCCAAATTGCGGGCTTTGTGATTTTTCGCTTTTTACCGTTTTTATTCAAATTTTATTCGAAAATTTTGCCGAGTGTTTTGAAACACTTTTTGATACGAAATTGCAATTGTGTTGCCGTTTCCTTGCCGCCGTTTGCCAGCCATGCCGTCAAAACCGCGGAAGTGCAGGCGGTCAGCATTGTCATAAGATAGGTGGTTTGCACCTCGTCCATCTCGCTCTCGCCCATAAACATTTGCTGGGCGGGAGCGAGATATTTCATATGCGCGCGAAAGATAAAATCCATACGGTTGCTGTCAACGATTGCTTTGAGCAGAATTCTGTTTTCCATCCACAGACGAATAAAAATCAGCGTGGTCTGCTCGGCTGTAAGCGTTGATAGCTCTTTGTACTCTTTTTTCGCCTGTTCAAATATGCCATCACATAAATAGGACAAAATATCGGCGGTGTTATCAAATAAACGGTAAAAAGTTGCCCTGCCTATCGTAGAAGCCTTTTGTACATCTGTTACGGTTATATCCGCAAAATTTTTTGTCTGTAAGCATTTAAGCATGCCGTTTCCGATAAGGCTTGCCGATTTTACGGCTCTTTTGTCGTTTGAGATATGATACATATTTACCTCTCCTTGTTCTGTAAGTTCCGATACTATTGTATCATAAAACAGGATGTGATACAATAGTATTACAAAAAATTTTTGCAAGAGGAGGAATTTTGATGAGCGAAAAAAGAGTTACGACCTTATACGACAAGGAGGGAAATGCAATCGAGGTGCCCGTTCGCAAAGGATTGTCCGTTGACGATCCGAGAGCCAGATATACGGGGTTTAAACAGGAAAAATCGGTACTGAAAAAAGGAAGCATTCGTATGAAGGGTGCCAAACCGCTGGAATGCGATATTTTGCTGGAACGCGACGTGCCGATTGTTTTGCGAGACGGTGTTACGATTTACACGGACATATTCCGTCCCGTTGCGGAAGGAAAATATCCTGCGCTTGTCGCACTCAGCCCATACGGAAAAGAAATCGGCACACAATGGCTTGATGATGTTCCCATGCGAGCCGGGGTTCCCCAAAAGGCGGTTTCGGGCTTGCAGAAATTTGAAGGTCCCGATCCCGCATATTGGGTAAAGCACGGATATGCCGTCATCAATCCCGACATTCGCGGGGCATACAAATCCGAGGGGATTGTGTTATTCTTCGGCAGTGACTACGGCAGGGACGGCAAGGATATTGTTGATTGGGTCGGCGAACAGTCCTGGTGTAACGGCAAGGTAGGGCTTTCGGGCAATTCCTGGCTTGCCATATCCCAATGGTTTACGGCGGCACAAAAGCCAAAGCATCTTGCGGCGATTGCGCCCTGGGAAGGATTGACCGACTGCTATCGGGAGGTTGGAACACGCGGCGGCGTGGTGATGCCCGAATTTGTCGAACTGCTTTCGGCATCCTTTCCGTCCACACCCGACGGTGGCGTGGAGGATGTGATTGCAATGCTGAAGAATAATCCCACTTGGAATCGGTACTGGGAAGACAAATGCGCGGACCTTGCGGCAATCACCACACCCGCATATATTGTCGCAAGCTACACAAATCCCATTCACACAAACGGTTCTATCCAAGGCTTTATGCGAATTTCATCGACAGACAAATGGCTCCGCATTCATAACACGGGCGAATGGGATGATTATTACCATGAAGGACATACGGAAGATTTGCGCCGCTTTTTCGATTGCTATTTAAAGGGCAAGGAGAATGGTTGGAAGGATACGCCGCGCGTCCGTATGAGTGTTTTAAACCCCGGCGGCAAGGATGTGATTGATCGCGCGGAGACCGAATATCCGCTTGCAAGAACCCGGTACCAAAGGTTTTATTTGGACGGCACAAACAACACCCTTGTCCCTTCTTTGCCGACGGCGGAGGCGACAAACAGCTATCATTCGGACGGGAAAAACGAAATGGTATCGTATCGGATGCGCATGACCGAAGAAACCGAAATCGGCGGCTTTATCAAACTGCATGTTTGGGTCGAAGCCCCCGACAATGACGATATGGATTTACAGGTTACCCTGGAAAAGCGCAATCGCTTTGGCGGGAAAATCGGATTTGTGCCGATGAAGCGCGTATCCGCCAAAGGGTATATTCGCGCCTCCATGCGAAAACTTGACCCCGAGCGCAGTAGGGAAGAGTACCCGCATCAATCCTTTGACCGAGTGCAAAAGCTGGCAAAGGGCGAAATTGTGCCCCTGGAGATTGCAATATGGCCCATGGGCATGAAATTCAAAAAAGGCGAGATTTTGCAAATTTCCGTTTCGGCATATAAGACTACCGCATGGGCAAGCCCGTTTGATTTGAAAATGGCAACAATTCAAGTAGCAAAAGAGGGCTTTACCTATATGCCGAACGAAAAGCCCGAAATGATAACGATTGGCGGCGTGTCGGGCGGACTGACAGGCGGCATTGACAGCACGGGACTGCCGAAAGATGTGAACAAAGGCAGACATGTGATCCACACGGGCGGGAAATACGACAGCTTTCTCTATTTGCCGATCATTCCCCCGAAAGAGGAAACGCCATAAACGAATCGATGCCAAACGACCGGCGATGCTGCAGTATCTCGTTACATTTAAAAATTTACATTTTCGGTGGATGAGGTGTTCCATGAATTTGTCAATTTTTAAATGAGACAAAGTAGTAGGGACCGGCGTCCTCGACGGTCCGCCCGAACGGTCTGCAATCCCCCGCCGGCACCGCCTCCTCTGTGTCATTCTGAGCGTAAACGCTGTCAAGCGTTCGCGAAGAATCTCTTTCATTCCACCCCGCCGAGATTCTTCACGTTGTTCAGAATGACACGGCGGGGAGGCATCAGCGACGGAGAGGGGGCATCGCAACAGACAATTCGCACGGTCTGCCCCTCTCACCCGCTTTCGCGGGACCGCTTCGCGGTGGATGAGGTGTTCAATAAATTTGTCAATTTTTAGCAGAGGCGCACTACGCAAATATACAGACAAAATAAAGGTTCCCCATGTAACGGGAACCTTTGTTTTGGTCAAATTTGTATGATTTTATTTGTTTGCGATATGCTCCATTGTCAGCTTGACCCGATCCGAAATTTTGACCGTACCGACGCCGAAAACAGAGGTATGTAAGGTATCATTGATTGGGTTTGTCCAATATGCGGGAATAGCTTGCAGTCCGTTTGCCATGCCCAGCACCGAGCCTACCGTTGCGCCGTTGCAATCGGTGTCAAAGCCGGTTTCCACCGCCATGCAAACCGATTTTCCGTAGTCGCCTTCGCCGTACAGTAACGCCGCCGTAACAATCATGGCGTTGGGGATGGTATGACACCAGCCGTGCGCCGTATATTCGTCGTATTTTTCGTGAATCATGGCAAAGCATTTTTCTTGGGAAATGCCGTTCCGATAAGATTCGACGACAGCCAGTACGTCTTCATACAGTCTTGACGTTGCGGGAATTTCCATCAATCCGCCGAGAATAATATCTTCCATATTGTCGGTGGCAGATGCAATTGCCAGCATGGCGGCGACATACATTTCCCCGTAAATGCCGTTTTTGACATGAGAGACAGAAGCATCTCTCCACGCCATTTCCGCCGCAAGCTCCGGGTTCCCGGGATTGATATAGCCGAAATAGTCGCCTCGGATTTGAGCCCCGATCCATTCACGGTACGGATTTTTGTAAATTGCCGATTCCGGCGGAGCAAAGCCCTTTACAAAATTACAGTATGCCACCCGTTCCGCGGTGCAATAAGCGTCCTTATTTTGATAATGCAACCAGGCGGCTGCCACATCGTAGGGCGTAAAGTCCTTTCCGTATTGTCGAATGATTTCTTGCGCGAGGATGACATAATTGGTATCATCATCGATAGGCATGCCGTCTATTTCATCCGCATAGCATCTTCCCCCAAATCCAAACGTATATTTGCCGATTCTTTGGTCTGTCAGGTCGCTTCTGTAAATGTACCTGTGCATAGGATAGTTGTCGGTCTCCTTCAAAAACGGAATTAGTTCGTCGGTCCGAATGCCTTCAACGGTTTTTCCGAGCATGCATCCGCAAATTCTGCCCGCCCACGCACCGTGGATTTTGTCTTCCAAAGCGGATTGGGCACAGAGATATGTTTTTGAGACCTTGTTTCGCAAGCTCTTTATTTCTTCGATTTCGGAGGGCTCTGTGTATCGGTAGCCTTCCTTTTGCTTAGCGGAAACCGAAACATCAAACAAAATATCGCCAAGGCTTTTTTTGACTTCGCTTTTCGGCAGTCTTGAAACCGCGAAAAAGACATCCTTGTACAGCTCAATATCCAGCCCTTCTTCTATCGATTGCTGATATTCAATCGGCAAATTGGAAGAGTAAAACTCCCAATCGTTTATATTTTGATATTGCGGCTTTATCCGACGCATTTTGCCCATTTCCTCCACCACGCGGTTGTCGTGTCCCAAAATAAGCGCATCCAGAGAGATGTCAAAATATTTGGAGATGGAAATGATTTTCTGTAAGTCGGGCGTGGCAAGCCCGCTTTCCCACTTTTGCACCGACTGTTGCGAGACACCAAACAGTTCGGCGAACTCTGCTTGTGTGATTTTTGCCTGATTCCTCAGTTTACCGATTCTTTGCCCTATGCTCATGCGTGACCTCCTGTATGTTTTGATGGTTGGAATGGATTTCGACAAATACAGTATACCGCAATCGAAGCGTAAATGCAAGCATTTTAAATTTGTTTTTTGCACAACCCGTGGTTGTAGT
>CAZMAZ010000081.1:0-7616 GCA_964564255.1 uncultured Clostridium sp.
AAGACAGAGCCGACAGATAAAAATCCGTCGGCTCTGTCTTTTCGGTGTGCTTTCGAGGTGTTTTCTCGGCAGACGCCGATATTATTTTGTGTGGGATGCGATCCATTCCTGCGCTTTTGCGGCAGAAATGCGACGAATGCGTTCGACCGGGTGAATCGAATCCGCTCCTCCGTTTTCATATACGAAATAATAGCCTTCCGGTGTTTGATAAAGGGATTCTTCGTATCCGTCCGCATCGCCGAACGTGCCGAATGTTGTTTTGCAGAGCAAAACAGCGGTATCCGTGTCGTATACACGGTTGCAAAGTGTCGTTTTCATGCGTTTTTTCTCCTTTTCGTTTTTTACCCGCTTATTATAGCAGAAAAGTCTTCCGTTTGCAAGTGTTTTTTGAAAAAAGTAAAAAAAGAGTAATCGGGAATAAAAAATTGCAAATTAACAAAACACAAACAATTCGGAAAGAAATCGAAAACACCGTTTGTGTATGATATGTATGATATGTACGATAAGAACAGACAAAGGCGGACGGCGGCGGAGACTGTCTTTTGGAGGGAAAATTCGAAAGGAACGGAGTATAACGGAATGAATGCGATTGAAATCAGAGATTTGACAAAAAGTTTTCGAGGCTTGCACGCGGTGGATCATCTCTGCATGACGGTGCCGATGGGGGCGATTTACGGCTTTATCGGAGAAAACGGGAGCGGGAAATCCACAACCGAAAAATTGATTTGCGGGCATCTTGTCCCAAGCGGTGGGGAAATTCGTCTGTTCGGACGCCCTTACACCGACCCCGGCGTGCGTGTCAGGGTTGGGGCACTGATTGAAAATGCGGGGTGCTTCCCGAGTGCAAGTGTTTGGGACAATTTAATGATGCAGGCAATCAATCTGGGGCTTACAGACCGCGAGGGGGAGATTCGACGCGTGCTTCGCATTGTGCGAATGGAGGACGCGGCGCGGATGCGCTTTAAAAGCTGTTCACTCGGCATGAAGCAGCGCATCGGGATTGCCATGGCACTGCTCGGAGATCCCGCTCTGCTGATTTTGGATGAGCCGATTAACGGACTGGACACGAACGGCATGCGCATCATGCGGGAGATTTTGGTTGATATTACCCGGCAATACGGCTGTACCGTTCTCATTTCTTCCCACATTCTCGGGGAGCTGGAGAAGATTGCCACGCATTACGGCATTATTCGTCGCGGCAGGATGATTTGCGAGATTTCCGCGCGGAATTTGGAAGGGCGTGCGCGGGTATTTATCACACTGAAGGTGCGCGACACGCAAGGGGCGCTGGCGCTTTTGCGGGAAAGGTATGCGGATGTGCGCGTCGAGGCGGACGGCTTACGTATTTACGGCGAGGACAATGTCCCGGAAGCGGTTTCCTATCTGCTTTCGCACGGGCAGGCGATTTGCGAGGTCTCCAAAAACAAAGTCGGACTGGAAGAATACTATATGGAACTCATGAAGCAAAAGGGGGAGGAAGAAAAATGAATCTGCAAACCGAAAAACAGCCGCAATTTGAACAGCCGCGCTTTATAAAGCGCATCAAAGGGATGCTGGGCGTTGATTTTTACCGTCTTTTTCACACGCCGATGTTTTATATTTTTCTTGCCATTGCCGCATTGATTTCGGCGATGGTCTTGAGCATGACGGGAGGGGAGGGTGCAAACGGCAACGCGGGCGCGATGCTATATACCAATACTTGGCAAATCATTGCCGCCGACCGTCCCTTATATGTGGTATCTTCGATAGCGGAATATGCCAACATGAACATGGTATTCATTTTCGGCGGCATTATGGTTTCGATTTTCATCGGACACGATTATCGAAGCGGCTATGTCAAGCAACTGTTTACCACGCATGCCAAAAAGCAGGACTACATGATTTCCAAAACGCTGGTTTGCGCCTTTGCCATGGCATGCATGTGCATTACCTATCTTTTGGGCGCCGTAACGGCAGGGCTTTTGACCGGCATGTCTTTCTCCGTGCAGGTAAGCTCGCTTATCTGCTGTCTGCTCGGCAAAATGCTGATGAGTCTCGGCTGGGCAGCTCTTTATACGTTTTTGAATGTGATTTTTCGCCGCTATTTCGGACTTTCGATTGCCGCCTCCTTTTTCTTCGGCACGGGGATTTTGATTATCGGGGTTGCCGCGGTGGTCGGCAACACGACAGCACTCAATCTGTTTTTGTACGGGTCGTCGGTTTATGCTTGTCTCGGCGCCACGCCGCTTAGCGTGCTTGTCTGCCTTGCCTGCTCGCTTGCATGGGCGGTTATTTACAATCTGCTCGGCACATGGGTTTTGTACCGTTGCGATGTATATTGAAATTGAAGGAGAGGAGAACGGAAAAATGAACGGATACGAAAAAGCGCGTGCGGATGCATGCGAAAACGCGGTTGAAATTCGAGAGCTGACCAAATCGTTCGGGCAAAAGCAGGCACTTAGCGGGCTTACCATGACCGTGCCGCGCGGGGCGATTTACGGCTTGATTGGCGAAAACGGCAGCGGAAAATCCACAACAGAAAAGATTATATGCGGTCTTTTGCCTTCCTACGGCGGCACGGTTCGACTGTTTGGAAGGGATGGCACAGACCCTGTGGTGCGTTCCCGCATGGGGGTGCTGATTGAGGCGCCCGGTTGCTTTCCGAACCGCAGTGTATGGGACAATTTGATGCTGCAAGCGGCGAATCTGGAAATTGCGGATGCACGAGGTGAGGTCATGCGCGTGCTTCGCCTTGTGCGGATGGAGGGTGCCGCCTCCAACAAATACAAAAACTGCTCGCTCGGAATGAAACAGCGCATCGGCATTGCCATGGCATTGATGGGAGAGCCTAATTTGCTTGTATTGGATGAGCCCATAAACGGACTGGATGCCGACGGCATGCGCATTATGCGCGAGGTGTTGACGGATCTTGCGGCGCAGGGGACTACCGTTTTGATTTCGTCGCACATTCTCGGAGAGCTTGAGAAGATTGCCACCCATTACGGCATTATGCGCGGCGGCAGAATGATTGCCGAGATGACAGCCGAGGAGCTGGAAGCCGATTGCCGCACCTATGTGGCACTCAAAGCCGAAGAGGCATCGCCCGATTCGGTCTTTCGGTTGCTTTGCACCGCCTACGGGCGTGTGGAATTCGACGAGGCGGGCTATTTGCGCGTTTATGACAAGGGATTACCCGAAGAGGTCGCCGCCTTTTTATTTGCACACGGTGTGGTTGTGAGCGAATTGAAAAACGCCAAGATTGGACTGGAGGAATATTATACCGACCTGATGCAAGCACATCCGACGCAACCGCGTCCGACGGCAGGAAAGAAAACGGAAGAGAAAGAAAAGGAGGAAAAAAGAGTATGGAATCCGTAAAGGGAAGTAAGCCCGAAGGGGGCAGCGTGCAAGCCGTGCGGTATGCAAGCCTTCACGACCGACTCGGCAGTATGCTTCGTGTTGACGCAAGACGCCTGTTCCGTTCGCGTTTCTTTGGCATTCTGCTTGCCTGCAGCCTTGTAATACCGATTTTGATTCTGTCTATGGTGACCATGACAGAAGGCAGTGTTTCGGTCAATCCGCAAACCGGAAAGGAAACCGTTATGGAGGGGTTTGACAGCGTTTGGGAGCTGATTGGCTCGGTCAGCGGGACCGGCGACGGCAATCTGTCGGACAGCACCGTGCCGGACGGCACCGCACCGGACGGCGCCGCGATGCAGGGCGAGATTGATATGCTGTCGATGTGCAATTCAAGTCTTTTGTATTTTCTCTTTGCCGTGTTGGTTTGTGTTTTTGTTTCGGAGGACTTCCGGAGCGGATATGCGAAAAATTTGTTCTGCGTGCGCGCACGCAAAACCGATTATGTGGCATCGAAAACGCTGGTCTGCACGCTGGGCGGTGCCTTGATGCTGTTGGCATTTTTCGGCGGTACCCTGATAGGCGGCGCCGTTTCGGGTGTTTCGTTTGCCATGGAAGGGTTTGATATTGCACAGCTTTGTCTTTGCCTGCTTTCCAAGCTGATCCTTGCGTCGGTATTTGTCCCCATTTATGTTTTGATGAGTGTGATTGCCAAATCGCGCCTTTGGATGTCTCTGTTGCTTTCGCTGATGACCGGCATGTTTTTGTTCATGATGATTCCGATGGTCAGTCCGCTCAACGCGTCGCTTTTGCATCCCATTTTGTGCCTTGCGGGCGGTGTCGGCTTCGGCTTCGGTCTCGGTGCCGTTTCCAATCTGGTTTTGAAAAAAACGGCGCTGGTCTGAGTGCGCGTCAAAATACAAAAAGAATCCTGCGGCGGTGCGGAAAAAAGTGCGGTTGTAAACAAAATCTTAACATTTATGCGGTATAATAGTGAAAACACAAACGGGAGGGCACACGCATGTTTAAAATACTGGTGGTGGAAGATGACAAGGACCTGAATCGTTCGGTTTGCTCCTTTCTGCGTCTGGGCGGATACGAGCCGACCGGCTGTCTTTGTGCCGAAGAGGCTTACGATGCCATGTACGAAACCGTGTTTGATTTGATTATATCCGATATTATGATGCCCCGCATTGACGGTTTTGCCTTTGCCAAAACGGTGCGGACACTCAACAGCGACATACCGATTTTGTTTATGACCGCGCGGGACGACTTTGCCTCCAAGGCACGCGGCTTCGGGATTGGCATTGACGACTATATGACAAAGCCTATCAATCCCGACGAGCTGCTTTTGCGCATCGGCGCGCTGTTGCGGCGGTCAAGGATTGCATCCAGCAAACGGCTGGAAATCGGTGCGTTTGTCATGGACGCCGACGCAAGAAGCGCAATGCTTAACGGGGAGGAAATTGCCCTGACCGCGCGGGAGTTCGATTTGCTTTACAAATTGCTTTCTTATCCGCAAAAGACCTTTACGCGCACACAGCTCATGGATGAATTTTGGGATGTTGACACGCAGACGGGACCGCGCACGGTGGATGTGTATATGACCAAACTGCGGGCAAAGCTTGCCGCCTGTACCGATTTTGAAATTCGAACCGTGCACGGGCTGGGCTACAAGGCGGTGATCAAATGAAGCACAAGGGCTTTTGGAAGAAAGCGCTGGATTTTGTCAGTCACTTCTTTATCTTTTTGACACTCATTGTGTTTGTCATTACGGTATGCTTGATGCTGTTTTTGCGTGTGATGCAAAAAACGACCGGTGCGGTATTTACGGCGGCGGAGATTTCGGATGCGGCAAAGGGAACCATGCTTTGCGTTTTGCTGATTACCGTTCTTTTTACCGTGATTGATTCCTTGCGGCGGCGGCTGACCGTCGAACGTCCGATTGCGGAGATTACCGCTGCCGCGGAAAAAATGTGCGCGGGGGATTTTGATGTGCAGATTAAGCCCGCTCTGCGCTTTGCGTCGGACGGACAGTTTAATCGCATTATCGATTGCATCAATCAGATGGCGCGGGAGCTTTCCGGGGTCGAAACCTTGCGGTCGGATTTTGTTGCCAATGTGTCGCATGAAATGAAAACGCCGCTTTCGACAATGCAAAACTACGCAACGCTTTTGCAGATGCCGAATCTGACAGCCGAGGACCGCGTGGTATATGCCAAGGCGGTGGAGGATGCCGCCGCGCGTCTTTCGGATATGGTGACCAATATTTTGAAGCTGAATCGGCTGGAAAATCAGCAAATTCTGCCGCAAGCGGTTCGGTTTGACCTTGCGGAACAGCTCTGCGAATGCCTTTTGCAGTATGAAGCCGTGTGGGAGGAGAAGGAGATTTCTCTCGATACGGCGCTTTGCGAGGGCGTGACGGTTTGTGCGGACCGCGAATTGCTTGCGCTGGTTTGGAACAATCTCTTTTCCAACGCCTTTAAATTTACCGATTGCGGCGGCAAGGTGTCGCTGACAATGGCGGTTGAAGACAGCTGTGCCGTTGTACGCATCACCGATACGGGGTGCGGGATTTCCCCCGAGGTAGGGGCTCATATTTTCGAAAAGTTTTACCAAGGGGACAGCTCGCACGCGGTGCAGGGAAACGGTCTGGGACTTGCCTTGGTCAAAAAAGCGGTCGATATTTTACAGGCGGAAATTTCGGTGGAGAGCACGGTCGGTGTCGGAACAACCTTTACGGTCAGAATCGGGAGAGAAGACAATGGAATCCAAGAACACAAAGAATACGAAGAATATGAAGAATATAAAGAATGCGAAGGATACAACCAAAATGAATGGGAAGAAAATCGGTAAAGCCTGTCTGTTTCCGCCGCTTGCGGTCGCGATTGCACTTGTGCCGATTGCAACGGTGCTTTTGATTTACGCCATGGTTTTTGTCGGCACCGAAACCGTGCTTGCCTATATTTCCTATGCGCTTGCCGTCTATACCTTGACGGTTTGGTGCGTGCGAGTGCCGCGCATTGTGCGCCGCGTCAAGCGTTTTCGGCAGGAAAATGCTTATGCCAGGCGCTGGAGCGAGGATGTGCGATTGCGCGTGAATGTTTCGCTTTTCGGGTCCTTTCTTTGGAATGCGGTGTATGCGGCATTTCAGCTTTGGCTCGGCATTCGCAACGCCTCCTTCTGGTTTTATTCGCTTGCTGTTTACTATCTGTTCCTTGCGGTGATGCGGTTCTTTTTGGGACGTCACGCAGGGAAGTACCGTGCGGGAGAGCACATGCGTGCGGAGTGGGTACGGTACCGCGCATGCGGTTGGTGCTTTTTGCTGATGAATTTGGCGCTCGGCGTAATGATTTTCTTTATGCTCTACTTTAACCGCACCTTCGAGCACGGCGAAATTGTGACCATTTCCATGGCGGCATATACCTTTTTCACCTTTACCAAGGCGATTATCAACCTGGTTCGTTACCGCAAATACGACAGCCCCGTTTATTCCGCCTCTAAAATTGTCGGTCTTGCGGCGGCATGTGTTTCCATGCTGACCCTGACCTCGACCATGCTCAATACCTTCAGTGATGCTTCACTGACGTCGACCGGGCAAAAGCTCATACTGGGACTGACCGGTGTTGGAGTTTGTGCCTTTGTGATTGCAATGGCAATTTACATGATTTACCGTGCCACAACCAAATTAAAATCGGAGGGAAACCAAGATGGAAGACAAACAAGCGAAAGTCGCTCAAACGACGAATGATTTTACCTATACCTATTCCGCAAAAAAGAAGGCGGATTTACAAAAAATCCGCGCAAAATACGAAATTCCCGCCGCCGGAGAAATCGACAGGGAAGCCAAAATGACCGAACGGCTGTATCGGCTGGACAAGGGCGTGACCGTGCGGGCAAGAACGGTGGCATTGATTGTGGGAATTGTCGGGGCTTTGATTCTCGGCATCGGGATGAGCTTATGTATGAGTGAATTTCGCACCGTGCTCGGCGCATACCGGGAGCAGGCAATGCCAATCGGGATCGGCATCGGACTTGTGGGCGCACTGCTTGTCGGGATTGCGTATCCGCTGTATCGGTCGGTGCTGAAAAAGGGACGCGCGAAGATTGCACCCGAAATTTTGCGCCTGACCGATGAATTGCTCAAGCAGAACGGGTAAAAACGGATAAAAACGGATAAAACGGATAAAAACGGGCAAAATTTGCCCGCGACAGATTGCAAAAGCAAAAAGTTTGTGCATTTGATTGCAAATACTTGACATTATTTTGAGTTTGTGCTA
>CAZMAZ010000082.1:0-7587 GCA_964564255.1 uncultured Clostridium sp.
TTTTATTATACACCCTTTTTTTACCGCTGTCAAGGGAATTTCAAAAAAAATCGAAAAAAGTTAAGGAAATGTTCTATATGGGGTTGACAACGCAAAAAGGATGTGATATACTATATGCAGTTAAGGAAACTTGACCTCAAAAAAAGAGAAAAGGAAGGAGAAAAATATGCCTTTTGTTGGAATGTGTCCCTATTTTCAAAGGGAACAAAAATCAAAATTTACCTATTGCGAGCTTGCACGTATGAAATTTCCGGACCCGGAAGCCAGGCGAGAAATTTTGTACGGGTATTGTGCACATCCGGAAAACTATCACAGTTGCATGTTTAAGCAGGTGATGGACGGCTATTACGATCGCAAATACGCAATGGAAGAGGAAAGGGGGTACAGCCATGTCTGAAGAAAAGAAAAGCAGAGAAGAACTGGAGCTTGCACTTCACAATGCCGAATTCAAGTTTGAAATTTATCAAACACTGCGTGAAAAGAAGATTGCATCCGATCGTGAACGAATCAAAGGATTGGAAGAAGAGGTCCGGATGCTGCTTGCATATCTTGCCTATCTGATTGATATGCGCATTGACGACCAAGGACCCATGCTGCGAATTCCGAAGGAAGAATTGCGCGCACGAAGCGAAGAGCACAGGTATTTGATTTCATCCGATCAGCATGCTTATTATATTCGGAGGGTTTTATGAGCCGCACCGATATGCGGCAAGCATCCGCATCCGCATGGTGCACCCCCGAACGTTTGGCAGTCTTGCGCGGATGGGCAGAGAGCGGAATCAGTCGTGACCAAGTGGCGAAGCGACTTTTTATTTCGACCAAAGAGTTAAGCAAATGGATACAAGAAAAGCCGGAGATACAAGAAGCACTTGCGCATCTTCCCGAGGAAGCGGACTTTGCGGTGATACGTGCATTGCATCAAAAAGCGACCGGTTATACGGTGACGGTCAAAAAGGCAGTTAAATGCAAAAGTGTGCTCTACGAGGGTGGGAAAAAGGTAGAGGAACGGGAAGAGATTTGTCCTATTGCGGAGGAAATCTATCTGCCGCCCGATCTGCGCGCACAGGCGGTATGGCTTGAAAACCGTTTACCGGGCGCATGGAAATTTTCCGCGCAGGCGGCGGAGAACGGCGAAAGCGGGGAGAGCACAGGCGGCGTGGTCGTGCTGAGCGCGGTGGCTCTTACCGAATCGGAATCAGACGCCGAGGCGGGGCAAGACTGACCCGAGCGCGAGCGTTTTACAGGCAAAGGCCATGGCTGACCGTATTATTTGGAAGCCGCAGGCAAGACAGGCGCTCTTTATGTCACGTCCCGAGGAGGAAGCCTTATACGGCGGCGCCGCAGGCGGCGGTAAATCCGACTGCGCGCTTGCCGAAGCCCTGCGACAGGTTCACATCCCGCACTATCGCGCCATTATTCTGCGCAAAACGGTTCCGCAGCTGTCGGAGCTGATTGACCGTTCCCGCGAGCTTTACAAAGCTGCCTACCCGCAGGCAAAATACAACGAAACCAAGCGGGTTTGGACCTTTCCGTCGGGGGCGCGTATTTGGTTTGGTTCCATGCAGCATACCGAGGATCGATTGAATTACCAGGGAAAACGGTACGATTTTATTGATTTTGATGAGCTGACCCAGTTTACCTGGGAAGAGTACAGCTATCTGTTTTCCCGTAATCGACCCAACGGACCCGGCACCCGATGCTATATTCGCGCACAGGCAAACCCCGGCGGCATCGGGCACGGCTGGGTCAAGGAACGGTTTATCACACCGGCGCCACCCATGACTCCGATTTGCGAGCAGGTATCGATTCGGCACCCGGACGGACAGGTTGAAAATCGGGTACGGAAACGCATTTTTGTGCCGTCCACCGTATTTGACAATCAAATTCTTTTGCAAAACGACCCCGCATACCTGACAAGGCTTGCGGCATTGCCCGACGCGGAACGGAGAGCCTTGCTGTATGGGGATTGGGACAGCTTTTCGGGGCAGGTTTTCACCGAGTGGAGAAACGATCCGACGCATTATCACGATCGCATCGGAACGCATGTGATAGATCCCTTTCGGATTCCGGACAGCTGGCGAATTTTGCGCGGATTTGACTGGGGATATACACGTCCGTTTTCGGTTGGTTGGTATGCAATCGATCATGATTCGCGCCTGTACCGTATCCGCGAGTTGTACGGATGCAGCGGAACCCCCAACGATGGGGTGCGCTGGGAAGCAAAGCGTATTGCGGAAGAAATCAAACGGATTGAACAGGACGACCCCAATCTGCGCGGGAAATCCGTGCGCGGGGTTGCCGATCCGGCAATTACACAAAAAAACGGCGGCGAAAGCATTGCGGAAATAATGGAAAAGGTCGGTGTCTATTGGGACCGAGCCGACAATTCCCGTATTTCCGGGAAACAGCAGATTCACAACCGACTCTGCTTTGACCAAAACGGGATGCCGATGCTCTACATTTTTTCCGGATGCCGCCACTTGATTCGCACATTACCCGCGCTTGTGTACGATACAAGCGACGTGGAGGATGTCAATACCGACGGAGAAGACCATATCTACGATGAGCTTCGCTACGTCTGTATGGAATTGCCGATTAGGGCACCCGTCAAGGAGCGGGAGAAAAAAATCGCACCGTCGTTTGACCCGTTAGCACTGCCTTCCTACCGAAACGGTATGGAGCGTATGTAGTATGTCGTTTGATATAAAAATATACGTTTTCAACGGAGATAATGAATAGAAAACACCTCATCCACCGAAAACGTGAATTTTTAAACGAAGTGAGATAGTAGAGGACTTTCCCCAAAAGAAAAACAGAAAAGGAGAATAAAAGTGAGTTCATCTTCAAGAAAAACACAGACAACAAATCTTGACCGAGACAGGTCACGTATTCGCTATGCGCGAGAGCTTTTGCAAAAGTATCGCGCGGCGAAGCAGTCGCTGGACGCAAGAATTGCGGCTGATGAAAAATTTTGGCAACTGCGCCACGGCGTCTATCTGGAGCAACCGGAGGACCGTCGTCCGCAGCCTACTTCCGCATGGCTTTTTAACAGTATTGCCAATCGCCATGCGGATTTGATGGATTCCATGCCCGCGAGCACCTGTCTTGCACGGGAAAAGGAGGATGTTGCGGATGCGGAAATGCTGTCGAAAATCATTCCCGCCATTTGCGAACGCTGCCGATTTCCCTCCGTGTACGCGGACAACACCTGGGACAAGCTCAAGCACGGCAATGCCGTGTACGGCGTCTTCTGGAACAGTGCCTTGGAGGGCGGATTGGGAGACATTGATATTTGCAAGATTGATTTGCGCAATCTCTATCCGGAGCCGGGTGTGCGGCATTTGCAGGATTCTAAAAATCTGTTTTATTTGACCCGTGTTGACCGAGCGGAGCTGGAAGCGCGCTACCCGTGCTACAAGGATGCCCCCGAAGGGAAAAAGCAGGGAGAACGGGACGGACGGCATGCGGAATATGAAGGCTATGGAGATACGGGTCGCGAGGACGGACGCGTTACGGTGGTCGATTGGTATTATAAGGTGCCAAAGACCTGCGGCGGACATGTTTTGCATTACGCAAAGTTTGCGGGTGAGGTCATGCTGTATGCCTCCGAAGAGGATCCTCTTTATGCAAAGGAAGGCTGGTATCGACACGGTTTGTACCCGTTTGTGATGGATACCCTGTATCCCGAACGTGATTCCTGCTACGGATTCGGATTGATTAGCATTGCCAAGGACCCGCAGCTCTACATTGACCGAATGGACAAAAATCTGATGGAATACATGGATTGGTCTTCCCGTGTCCGCTTTTTTGCCAAGAAAAGCACCGGTATCAACGAAGCGGATTTTTGCGATTTGAATCGACGCATTGTGGAGGTGGAAGGCGATCTTTCCGAAGAGCGCTTACATCAGATTACTCTGCAAAAGATGGATGATTCCGTGGTAGAAATCAAGCGTCTGAAGGTGGACGAGCTGAAGGAAACAACGGGCAACCGGGATGTATCGCAGGGAAGCACCCTCAATGTGACCGCCGCGACTGCCATTTTGGCATTGCAGGAAGCGGGGAAAAAGGGCGCAAGGGACGCGATTTTTACCTCCTTCCGCGCCTTTGAGGAGATTATTACGCAGGCGGTGGAACTGATTCGACAGTTTTATGACCAGCCTCGCTGTTTCCGTATTGCGGGCGAATCCGGGCAGGATACCTATTTGACCTATACCAATCAGGGAATTCGCGAAAAGAAGGTGGTTTCGGGCGGCATGACGCTATACCGCCGTCCCGCATTTGACATTGTGATTACGGCGCGCGAAAAAAGTCCGAGCGAAAAGCAGCTGCAAAACGAATTTGCCATGACCCTGTTTCGCGACGGCGCCTTCCGTCGGGAAAATGCGGCACAAACCTTGATGATGCTGGACTTGATGGATTTTGAAGGAATTGAAAAAATGCGCGCCGGTCTGCGGGAGCTGTACGGTACCGAAAGTCCAAGAGACGCAAAAGAGAGGTAAGAGGCAGAGGAAAAGAAGGAAAAGAGAATGATTCATATTTATACGGAATCGGAAGAGCAAAAAGAAAGAGTTCGGGTGATTGGACACGCAAACGGCGGACAGGGCATTGACCCGGTCTGCGCCGCCGTTTCGGGCAATATCTTACTCCTGCAAGAATTTCTGCATTGGATGGGAGAGTCGGACGGCATTTGTGAAATCCGAAGCGGCTATGCCGAAATGGTGTTTTCCGACCGTTGTAAGGATGTGGTTGCCGCTTTCCTTTTAACAATGGGAGAGCTCAGCCTTCGGTATCCGTCCTGCATTCGGCTGGAAGCGCCGATTAAAATGCCCGAAAGGTCCGAGAGATCCCCGAAAGCAACGGGATTTGGCGGATTTGAAGGAATTTGAAGGGATTTGAAGAGAAAAGAAAGGGAAAAGAAAGGAATAGCATGGAATTATTTGAAAATAATTTGCCGGAATCGATCGATTCGGTATCGGTCGGTGAAAACCAAACACAATCCGATTCTGCCGTCGGCGGGCAGGAGGTTGCGGGTGCAGTATGCGATTTTTGCACCGAAACAACCGAAGGAACGGGCGTTTCCTCCGCAAAGGAGGAAAAAGACACGGACGCCGCGTGTCAGGACACGGACGCAGAAGAGAAAACGGTCGATGATTATGCACTGTACCGTCAGCTGATACAGTCGGATCGCTTCAAGTCCTTTTATGCGCAGGATATTCAACGTTTGCTTAGTCGGCGGTTTCGCGAAAAGCGGGCGGAGCGGGCACAGGCGGAAGCCACCCGTGCTACGCTGGAACAGCTGGCACAGTGCCTTGGCGCGGGCGATGCGGAAACACTTTCGGCACGCTTGCAAAACGATGCGCTAAAAAGCGATGAAATTACAGCGGTTTATCCCGACGCGGGAGCCGAAGCCGAAATGGTTTTGAAACAGGCAAATTTGCTCGGCTGTTCGCCGCTTGCACTGTATCGCGCATTGCACATGGACAGAGTGGAACGGGAAATAACCGACCGTGTACAAAAACAAATCGCAAAGCAAATGGCAGATCACGTACGGTCGGGACAGATGCGCGCCGCCGAAAACGGTACCCTGCAATCGCGGGGTGTCGCAGTCGGCATCGGCAGGGGACTGACCCGCGAGGATCGTGCCAAAATTGCCGCGCGTGCGGCAAAAGGGGAGCATATTACACTTTGATTCCCCCAAAAAGAAAGGAGAAACAAAATGACCAATCAAAACAAAATCGCAGTGGATTTGCAGCTGTTCGGCGCAGGTGAAAATGTCAACGGAACCGAGGGCACGGTCAATGCCAACACGGGAATAGAGGTTGCCTACGGTGCCGGCGAAGGGCTGTCCGAGGAAATGAAGACCTACTATGCCGATTATTTAATCGACAACGCGGAGCCTACCCTTGTGCACGATCGTTTTGCACAAAAGCACAAGATTCCGACCGGCGGCGGGAAAACGGTTGAATTTCGCAAGTATGATCCGTTGCCCAAGCTTACAGAACCGATTCGCGAAGGCATTACCCCGGACGGTCAAAATCTGAGCATGGAGACCGTGTCCGCAACCGTTTCCCAATACGGCGGCTATGTGGAACTGACCGACCTTCTGCTTCTGACTGCCGTTGACAACAACCTTTGCATGGCGGCAAAGCTGTTGGGGTCACAGGCGGGCAGAACGCTGGACACCATTTCCCGTGAGGTGCTTGTGGGCGGTAGCAACGTGCAATACGCCGAGGACAGCGTTTCGGCAAGATATTTGCTCAGCGGCGGAGAAGCGGACCGCGAAAACAATCATTATTTGAGCGTTGATTGCATTCGCCGTGCGGCACGTTTTCTGAAAAATCAGAATGCGGAGAAAATCAACGGCTCGTATATTGCCATTGTGCATCCCGACTGTGCCTATGACCTGATGGGAGATCCCAATTGGAAAACGCCCAATCAGTATGCGGACGGCACCAACATTTTCGAGGGCGAAATCGGTAAGATTGAAGGCGTGCGCTTTATCGAATCGACCGAAGCAAAGATTTTCCATGCGGAAAATCTGGCAGGCGGTGTCCGCACGCTTACGGTCAACCACAGCGGCGGATACAGCGATGCGGGAGAAGTTGCCTTTAGCGGCGCAACGGTTGCCGCAGGCGACCTGGTCGGCAGATATGTGCTGATCGGCTCCATGCGCGCCTATGTCGGCGCCAACACCGCAAACAGTATGACGCTTTACACCGATTCCACCAAGGCGGAAAAGGCAAAAATTACCTGCGCGGACCAAACCGTAATTTATCCCGGCGAGGCAGGCGCCAAGGGACGCGATGTATACGCAACCCTGGTATTCGGTGAAAATGCATACGGTACCACCGAGCTTGCGGACGGCGGACTTGCCCTGATTGTAAAACAGCTCGGCTCGGCAGGCACCTCCGACCCGTTGAATCAGCGCGCAACCGTCGGCTGGAAGGCAAATAAGGTCACGGTTCGTCTGGTCGAAGCCTTTATGGTCAGAATTGAAACCGCCTCCACCTTCACCTGCGACGACTGATGTGCGGCGACAGGAGAGAAACATTATAATAATAAGTAGAAAGGAGTGAACTGCAATGGCATCCGAAGTTATGACCGAGGAAGCATTCCGCGCGGAGTTGGACAGATTGCGTCGCGAATACGAAGAAAAGCTGGCGACGGCGCGTATGGAAAAAAGCGCCGCACAACACATTGCCGATAAAAAAGCGGCAGAAGAGAGAAAGGCAACCGAAGCCTATCTCAATGAATATGTGTTGATCAAGCTGTTTCGGGACAATGATCGCTATAAAGATGACGTCTATGTGGCAATCAACGGCAAAAACTGCATGATTCGACGCGGCGAATGGGTACGCATCAAACGGAAATACGCACTTGTCCTGGATCAAAGCGAAATACAGGATATTCGTACTGCCGCTTATATGGAAGCGGAGCAAAACCGCTTTGCCGAACAGACGCGTAAAAAAAGAGCCTAAAATCGGGGCGGCACCGCAAAACCTAAGGGACCACTGATTTATTCGGCGTTTCTCTAAGGAAACACTGATTTAATGAGGTGGTACAGATTCGGTACAGATTTTTTCGCCT
>CAZMAZ010000083.1:0-7585 GCA_964564255.1 uncultured Clostridium sp.
AATCTGCCGATCTCTACTTATTAAAAAATGTCATAAAAGCACCGTGTCTACACCAAATACGGTGCTTTTTCTATTGCTTTTTTCTTGCAAATATGCTATAATGATAGCGGATACAAATTTTTTGCGCCGTTTGGGGGCAAAGAAGGGAGAGGCTTTCGTGCAAAGACGCAAGCCGTGTGGATAGGTATGGAAAACAAAACGGATCGAATTGAGCGCTATTTGGACCTTTCGGGTCAAATTGCGACGCTTGAAGACCAAAGGCAGGCAACGCGGGAGGCATTGCAAGGCAAATACCAAACCGAATATGCCGCTTTAAAAACCAAAATCAATGCATATATGGCGAGGGTTGCTTCCACCGTGCAGACGGTTTGCACGCTTCACGGTGATATGGTCAAGCTGCGCGGTGGCGTGATGTATTTCAGGGACAGAGCTTCGCAAAAGCCCTATACGGCGGATACTGCCTGTGACATTGCCCTGCAAGCCGCTTCGGAGAGTGTCGGCTTTTTAACCGCCGTGCTGCAGAGAAAGAATATTGAGCAAAATTTGAGCGAATTTGCCGTTCGCTATAACACCTTGGTTCGAATTTACGATGCTGTCGGCAGTCTTGCATCTCGGGCGGTGCAGGAAGCCATGGAGGCATACGAGGATAAAATCATCGAGCAGAGAAGAGAACTGGGCGATCTGTTCTCTTCCGAAAAGGAGTTTATTGCCGCGGCAGAGGAAATGAGCAAACGTAGTGATGCCTTTTACCAAAAAGCCATGCTGGGTGACAGTAAGGCACCTGCAAAAGACTTTGTGACCGCGTTGCGGATTCCGCTTGGGCGGGAGGTTTGCGAAAAAAAGAGTCTGCAAACGGCAAGCCGGGCAGGCAATTCTCCTCTTTCCGACGCCGACATGCTGATTTTGTCGCTGTTTGAATGGGATATGCAAGAGGACGGCATTTTGGTGATACGAGCCGCGCGGTCCTATTTTGACGGCACCGAACTGCCTGCCTGCGTGGTAAATGCGGCAACCGCATTTCTGTTTGCCTATCCGTCCACCAACAAATCTCTGCTTCTTTGCGACATTTTTTCCTCCGACGCGATTACCGCATTTGCCGGTATTTTGGGCGGCAAGCGGCCGGAAATGTTTTTTGCGGGCGGCGGTGGCAGTTTTGTGAAAAACACCTCCGAAGAAATCAGAGAAGCGTTTGCGGAGCTTGCCGTCACGGTCAATCGACGGATTATGCTTTTGGGGCAATCCAACGCGAAGGATGTTTTGACCTACAACAGACAAAATCAGGACAATCCCATTCCGCTTGTCCTTGTGGTTTTGAACGGCTATTCGATTGCCCAGTATGACAGCACGCACGAGCACATTTCCGGCTTACTGAAAAACGGGAAAAAGGCGGGGGTATATTTTCTGATTGTCGAAAATGCCGATGCCGATACATCGACCGGCTATTATTCCAAAAACATGCCCGAGACCGCGCTTATGACAGACCGAATTGTCGAATATCGGGAAGAGCGGGGAAAGGGATATTTGCACGGGGACGGCAAGAAATACCTGACCGATTTGCGCGGTGAGCGGTATCATCTGCAATCCTTGCTGCGTGTTTTTGAAGAGTCGCACGAGGAGAATGTTCGAAAGGTTGTCGACCTGGAAAATGTGGTGGAAAAAGAGGACTTTGCGCAATCGCCGCGGCGGCAACGGTTTGCAAAATTACTGTCCGTGCCGTTTGGGAAAAGCGGCTCCGATTCGGTCAGTGTGGAGCTTGACGCCTCCGGCGCGGCACACCTGGCGGTTATCGGCAGCACCGGCTCCGGCAAAACCGCGTTTATGAATACGCTGATTTTGTCCATGTGCAAGCTGTATTCTCCGGCGGAATTGGAATTGCATCTGATTGTCATGGTAAAGGGCGGCTTTAAAATTTTCGAAGAAGAACAATTGCCGCACTGCAAGACCATTGTAACCGGAGACCAAATTGTCGCCGCAAACGACGTGCTTGATTACATAGACGAAGAGCTGAGAAGAAGAGAGAAGCTGATCGGCTCCTATGAAAACATATATAAGTACAACGAAGAATCCGGACATTCGTTGCCGAGATGGGTCATTTTGATTGATGAGTTTTATCAATTGATTGCAGGCAGTGACAATACAAACGGCACTGTCGATCGCATTACCAGGATTGCACAAACGGGGCGTGCTTATGGCATCAGTCTTGTTGTTTGCTCCATCAATTTCCCCATGGAAATCAACTCCCTGATTGCCCTTTTCGGGAACAGAATTGAGTTCAAGGCGGAAGAGAACGCGGGGCAATTGATTTCGGAGGCGGCAACGCGACAGAGCGAGCTGGATAAGGGACGGTGCTTTTTTGCGCACAACGGGATTTTGCAATATGTGGCAGTTGCCTTTTCCGGGGAAGGAAATCTGCTCAAACAGCACATAGCCGAAATCAAAAGCAAATTCCCCGACTATCACATGGCGCTTGGAAACCAAATCAAAACGACGACGGTCACCGCCGAGGGGGATGTGCCGTTTCATGTGCGAAACGCGCGCCGTCAATACGAGGAGGAAGGCAGTGTTCGGATAAGATGCGGGACCGCGTATCTGACAAACAAAAGCCTGGAATATATCTTTCGTTCGACGCACAATGCCCTGTTTTTGCTTGGCAATTATTTGGATACCAAGCAGATGGAAGCCGCGCTTGTAAAGGACGTGCTGGTGCTGTCCGAGAATATCGATACGCCCACGGTTTACTATATTGACTATAACAAAAATGCCAAATTAAAGCGCACCCAAACCATCATCAAAACCTTGCTTGACGACTGGGTCCTTTCGGGGAAAATGGTCTACAGCGGCAGTGACAGAGCGTATGACGCCTTTGAAACGGTTCGCGACCTGATAAGAGAGCGAAAGGGGGACATGGAATGCGACCTCTCCCCGATTTTGGTGATTGTTTCCAAAGCGGATGAGATTTTGGAAGACCGCGATTCGGAGGAAGCGGAAATTTTAATCGAGCTGCTTGCCGACGGCAAGGATACCAACGTGTATTTTGCCCTGCAGTGCAGTGAACCGAGCGTTTTGTATTACTGGCGAAAGTATATAAAAGACGCTGTCATTTTCCCCGACAGGCGCGGAGAAGAGGACGAGATTTACACATCGAGCATGCTTTGCGCCATGCTGGCGGAACTGCCGGCAGGCGATACCAAAGAGGGAAAGCGGCTGATTGCCAATGCGCAAAGAACGCCATTGCACCCCAAATTGCATCTTTTGTGCGTCAATCAGCAGGTCAGCGCCTTTGTGCCCTATGAGTATGACCCGGAGTATTTGAAAAGCATTGTGGAATAACAAAATAAAACAACAACCCAAACAAGGAGGAAAAAACAGTATGAAATTTTGTCCCGAATGCGGAGCCAAGCTGTTTTCGCAGAAATTTTGTCAGGAGTGCGGTGCCAATATCGCAAAATATCTCGGCGGCACGGAAAGCAGTGCCGGAAACTATGGTGACGACTTTGAGAATTTTGATTTTTCCGCTATGGAGCGCGAAGCCAAACGGCAACTTGAAGAAAAGCAAAGAAGAGAACAGATCGAAGCGGATTTTGAAATCGAAGATGGGGTGTTGAAGAAGTATAAGGGGGCTTGGGCTCAGGAAGTGGTAATCCCGGATAATGTTACGAGTATAGGCGACGACGCATTTAACAATGAGTTTACTTGGATGACGAGTGTTATTATTCCTGACAGCGTGATTAGTATCGGCGATAGAGCGTTTAAAGAATGTAACAAACTGAAAAGTATTACATTTCCTAAAGGTCTAATAAGCATCGGCGAATGGGCGTTTAATCAATGCAGTGCTTTAACAAGTATCATTATTCCTGACAAAGTGATAAAAATTGGCACGGGGGCGTTTACCAAATGTAGTAATCTTACAAACATTAAGATTGGCAACAATGTGACGAGCATTGGTTGGGCTGCTTTTCAGGGGTGTAGTAGTCTTATAAGTATTAAAATTCCAAACAGTATGACGAACACCGGCGAGCAAGCATTTTGTAATTGTAGAAGTCTTATAAGCATAACGATTCCTGACAGCGTGAAAATTATCAATAGAGATGCATTCAGCGGATGTAGTAGCCTTACAAGTGTTGCAATTCCGAGCGGTGTGACAAGTATTGAAAATAGTGCGTTTTCTTATTGTAGTAGTCTTACAAGTGTTACAATTCCGGATAGCGTAATGAGCATTGGTGAAACTGCGTTTCTTAAGTGTACTTGCCTTAAAAGCATTAGATTTTGTGGGACGAAAGCACAGTGGAAAGCAATTGATTATGATTCCGGGATGTCTCTAAGTATATTCTGCAAAGACGGAAAATTTGAAGAAGACTAAAAAACGAAGAATGGCACATGTTCAATATTTACGAAAAATGAGAAATTAAAAAAATAAAAAATCGAAAGGAAAAAATACCATGAAATTTTGTCCCGAATGCGGAGCCAAGCTGCTCTCGCAGAAATTTTGTCAGGAGTGCGGCGCAAATGTGAGCGATTACACGACAAGCACCGAAGAAATCCGAAAGGCAGGCGGAGTAAAGTTTGGCTTGTACTATCAAAACAGTATTAGTGTTAAAGACCCCATTGAATGGATCGTGCTTGAAAGAAAATGTGGTAAGGCATTGCTTATCAGTAAATACGGCATTGATTGTAAACCATATAATCCCGAGAGTATTGATACAACATGGGAAACCGCACCATTGCGCAAATGGTTGAACAACGACTTTTTGAATTCTGCTTTCAATCGTATGGAACAAAAAAAGATTCAAACCACCCGTGTGTTTACACCAGACGGATATAAAGTCAGAGGAGGAAAAGCGACGACTGACAAAATCTTTTTGTTGAGTATCGAAGAGGCAGAGCAATATTTTCCTGCGTATTCTGAAAGAGTGTGTTTTCCAACCGAATACGCAGTATCTAAAGGCGCTTGGATAGACGATAATAGATGTGATTGGTGGCTTCGTTCTCCCGGGCAAGAACAGGACAGAGCTGCTTATATTGCCCATGCCGGTTATGTGGATAATTACGGTTGCGATGTTTATGGAACTTGCTGTGTACGTCCCGCTTTATGGGTGGATTTTGAATTTTAAATGTTCAAATTCCGGATTTTCTAATGCGGAATGGCAAAGCAAATCCAAATACATGTTTTGGAGAAGCGCAAAAGCGTTTACATTAAAAAGAAAATATAGTGTACAAACAGCCATACAAAAAGGAGGACAGGCGCATGCCATACAAAATTGATGTTGGAGAAGTAGGAGAATACATCGAATACCTGAAAAAGGTCAGAAGAAAGCTGGAAAACGACCTTTCGGATTTTGACAAGGCGATGAAAGAGGCGCACAACAGCTGGGATGACAATAATTACACCCTGACCATGCAGGCAAAGGAAAAGGTGGCTGCCGAACAGCGGAAATTGATTGAATCGATTGATAAGTCAATCAAAAAGCTAAGGCAGATGCACGAAGACTACGAGCGGTACTTGAACAGAAGATAAAACCAAAAATAGGCAAACAGTCGCGAAGGAGGGACAAAAAGATGAATCAAATGATTAACAATTCCGATCCGGATGAGATGCTCAAAGCCGCCAAAAAAATAACGGCGTATGCGGAAACCTTGAAGCGGGATATGAAAAAATTATTGCAAAACCATGAGGGGATGCATTCCTGCTGGTCAGGCAGGCAGTACGATGACTTTACAAGAGTGATTGAAGAAGCCGACCGAGAAATCGAGGCGCAGGCAGACAAACTTTTGCAGATTGCCGTCGATGTGGAAGCGGATGCACGCCGACTCAAGGTTGCCAACAGCAACAATTTGTATTAAGGTAGCAAAGGATGTCGAAAAAAACAGTAGCGGCGCTTGCAAACGAAACAGAGCTTGCCGACCGTGACGCGAGAGCGGTTTCGGAGAAATTGGCAAGCCTTGAAAATACTATTCACAGCGCGATGGAAGACAAGGTCGGCGCAGTTGCGGAGCGCAGTATTGCGGGAATTGGCAAGCAATGGAAATCCTGCACCGAGGGCTGTTTGGCGACGGCGCGGGAGGCGGTTGCGACTATGCGGCAGGGGTACGACACCATGGAAGGATGGGAAAGGGAAGCAGAGGCAATGGCGGCGAATGCAAAGTCTGTTGCCGACGCGATAAAATCGGTATGAATGACGTATATTTTTCTTTAAACGACCTGTATTTTGCAAACAAGGAATGCGCCCAAACCGCCGCCGACATGAAAGAGGCAATCGGTGCCCTTGCGCAAATCACCGAAAGGCTGAGCGTGGAGCTTGCGGAGCTTTTGCAGACCTATGCGACCAAAATAAGCAGGATAGAGGAGAAAATAGCCGCCGTGCAAGAAGAGCGTCACCGTGTTGCCGCGAAGCGCGAGCATGCCGCGGCACAGACCAAAGAGGAGCTGAAATCCCCGTCAAAGCCCGACCTGCCCGAAAATATTCCGCCGCAGATGCGCAATCAGGTCATGCAGGCATATCAAAAAAAAGCCGGCGAAATCGACGCGAAAAATCAAGCCATACGCACGCAAAACCGGAAGGTTGCCGAATGCTGTCAGCAATGTGACCGAGCGGAAGAGAAGCTGGACCACGCCCTTTCGGGGCTGCATCACCTGATGGAGCAGGCGCAGAAGGAAAAAGCACGGCTTGCCGCGCGGATACAGGACAGCATAAACCGCGCAAGGGAAGAGATGGCGAGAGCAGACCGCATCGAATGCAAAATGAACGCTTTCGAATACGCTCTTGAGCAGGTCTACCAAAAGGCGGGCATGATTGCCGAAATGCAAGCGTCCGGCGTCGGATACGATGACTATATAACAAAGCGGTTTCGAATGGCAAACCGTCATTTGCATGTAAGGAGCGGTCGCGTGTCGTTTGCTTCCCACGCAAGCGGAGGGTATGGCGCAAGCGGCACCGCGTCCGAAGGGGTCGGAACCGACCCGACAACGGAACCGGAGGATGCCGAAGAGGGAGAAGAATCCGGAAAAATCGAAGAAAGCGAGGAGATTTTGATGACCTGCTGTGAAGCGGACGCCTTTTTTGCGTCGCTTGGCAGTGTCGGTCGGGTTCGGATTCCCAGCGACAACCTGCCCAAATTGGGTGGGCGCAGGTTTGTGGCGCAGATGGAAGCGCAAGGCTTTTTTGTCAGGCGGCAACCGGACGGAAGCAAAATCGATATAAACGGGATGATCCATTGGGAGAAGCAAGATGTATGAAACGGTAAAAGCAGACATAGTGTCACTGGAAAACGAGCGAAAAGAGGTAATTTTCTTTTTCAGAAGGCAGGTAGAGGCGTTTGAAAACCTCAAAAAAACAATAGACCGGGTGGAATGGGCGGATTCCCGATACGATGACCTTGTTATTTGCCTGAACCAAATCGGGGCGGTCATTTCCGACACCCTGCAGCGGCTGACAAACGGGCGGGATGTTTATGTTTTGGACGAATTGACCGTATTGCTTGCACAATATGTGGCGTTGGCAAACGCTTTTCCGCAATCTTGATTTTTTTCAAAAGGCTCCGATTTTTCGGAGCCTTTTTTGCGTCACTGTTTGGAAAAGAAAACGGG
>CAZMAZ010000084.1:0-2399 GCA_964564255.1 uncultured Clostridium sp.
TGCCCTACAGGCAAAAAAATCTGTACCGAATCTGTACCACCTCATTAAATCAGTGCTTCCCTTGTAAAATTAACCCTCGGATTGTGCTTTTTTATATGCCTCGACAATCTTTGCTGAAATATTGCCGGGGACAACATCATATCCCGTAACGGTAAATTCAAAGGAAGCACGTCCCTGCGACATTGCACGAAGTGTAATCGGGTAATCGGCAATCTCGGACTTTGGCACGGTTGCCTGGATAATGGTATATCCTTTCCTGTGCTCATCGGGATTCATGCCCATCACGCTACCGCGACGTTTATTGAGGTCACCCATCACATCACCGACCATACTTTCCGGTGCGGTTACAAAGAGATCTCCCACCGGCTCCAGCAAAACAGGAGCGGACTGTTCCAAACACTTCTTATATGCCAAATTTGCCGCGGTCTTGAAGGAAACTTCATCCGAGTCAACCGCATGGTAGGAACCGTCATACAACTCTGCCTTGAGTCCGACCATCGGGAAGCCCGCAATGCCCTTTTGCATTGCATCAACCAATCCTTTTTCCACAGCGGGAATAAAGTTCTTCGGCACTGAGCCGCCGACTGTTGCATCTACAAAGGTCAAGCCTTCCTCGTCACCGGGCATGAAACGAATCTTAACATGTCCATACTGTCCCGATCCGCCGTTCTGCTTCTTATGCTTGCCTTCCACATCGCACTTCTTGGTAATTTTTTCACGATACGGAATCTTGGGCGTTTCCAAACGAACGCTGACGCCGAAGCGCGCTTTCAGTCTGGATGCCATTACGGCAAGATGCATATCACCGATACCGGAAATCAACATTTGCTTGGTTTCGGGATTATTTTCGTATTTGAGTGTCTGATCCTCTTCCAGCATTCTTGCAATCGCTTGCGAAATCTTACTTTCGTCCTTGGCGGTTGCGGGCATCATTGCCTGCGTCATGTAAGGATTCGGGTAAATTGTGGGCGTATACGCCGCGCCGTTGTTTGTCAACGTATTGTTTGTATAGGTAGCGGAAAGCTTTGCAACCATACCAATATCGCCGCAAGCCAGCTCTTCCACTTCTTCCTGCTTAGCGCCACGCATAACATAGATGTGTGCCAATTTTTCCACAGCATCGGTTTGCAGGTTACGCAAAGACATGTCGCGCTTTGCACAGCCGTTCATTACTTTGAAGAAGGACATCTTTCCGACAAACGGGTCGGCAATGGTTTTGAAGACAAAGAGGGCAGGCTCACCGTTCGGGTCGATGGCAATATCCGCTCCGTCAACACCCTTTTCGTGCTTCTTTGCCGTATGGCGCGGGAAAGAATCCACAATGGTGTCAAGGAAGGACTGCAAACCGGACAGGTTGACGGCAGATCCGCTCATAACCGGCGTGATTTCACCGGTCAAAATTCCCTCGTGAATTGCCTCTGCAATTTCTTCCTTGGAAATTTCTTCCTCCATCAAAACCTTTTCCATAATTTCTTCACTCACCATGGAAATGGCATCATTGAATGCTTCCTTATACTTTGCGGCAATTTCTTCAAATTTTCCCGTCATGGGAATTTCACTGCGAACACCTTTTGCGTCAAAGCGGAATGCCTTCATCTCAACCAAATTGATCATGGCATCACCGCAAGGAACCGAAATCGGACAAACCGAGGTACCGAAGGTTTCGTGTAACTGTGTGAAGACACGGTCAAAATCCGCATCGTTATCATCGCACTTGTTGACAAAGAAGGACTTCGGAATGCCTGCCTCGCTCGCGTAATTCCATGCAAGCTCTGTTCCTACCTCAACACCGGATTTTGCATCCACGACGATGGTTGCCGCATCCGCAACGCGAACTGCTTGCTTTGCTTCGCCGACAAAATCCAGAAAACCGGGAGTGTCGAAAAAGTTGATTTTAATATCATTCCACATGATCGGCGCAATTGCCGTTGTAAGCGAAAATCCTCTTGCCTTCTCTTCGGCATCGTAGTCACAGGTCGTGTTTCCGTCTGCCGTTTTGCCCATACGATCAATTTTCTTTGTCAGGAAAAGGACCGCTTCCGCAAGTGTTGTTTTGCCACTGCCACTGTGTCCGAGCAGTGCTACATTCCGAATTTGTTTTGTTTGAATTACAGCCATAATCGTTCTCTCTCGCCGCTTTAAAACGGCGATTTCCTTTCCTTGGTATTTTGTACAGTATTTTGTCTCATGTTTCTCCGCTTGACACGGTTTCACTTGGAAGCGGGTGCGCAACTGCCGCGCACTCACTTCTTCCATTATACTCTATTTTGCCTTCCATTACAAGATATTTTCTCGATTTTTCTCTTGATGGGGATGCAGAAATTTTAGCTCGATTTTTGTGTATTTCTAACAAATTTCAGAAGAATACCTCCCTAAATTCCTGCTTTTATCCGTCTAAA
>CAZMAZ010000084.1:2499-7530 GCA_964564255.1 uncultured Clostridium sp.
GCCAAACAACGTGCGTGCATTTTGCACGGTTAGGGCTTCTGTTTGCGCAAACGAGAGATTATGAAGACTTGCAAGACTGTCAACCACGTATTTCATATACAACGAATGGTTGATTTTTCCGCGGTGCGGCTCCGGCGTCAAATAAGGGCAATCGGTTTCGGTTAAAATATGAGAGAGCGAAACCGATGCCGCCACGCGCCGCACACGCTCGGCATTTTTATAGGTCAGTACTCCGCCAAATCCAAAATACCAGCCGCGCTTTTGATATTCCCTCGCCAGTTCTTCACTACCGCTGAATGCATGCAAAACGCCGCGCGCATGCGGATGACGGCAAATAATCTCAAAGGTATCTCCGTGCGCATCGCGGTCGTGTACCGAAACAGGCAAATCCATCTCCTCCGCCAAAGCAAGCTGCGCTTCAAAAAAATCGCGTTGGCGCTTTCTCGCGGTCTCTTCGGTTCCCCAATGGTAATCCAATCCGATTTCGCCGATTGCAACAATCTTTTGCTGTTTTCTGCTTTCCGAATCACGCAAAAGTGATGCCATTTCGGAAACCGTTGCGTCAGCAGTCATTTCCTGCGTCATGCAATCCTCCGGATGAACACCGATTGCGGCATACATAAAAGGATGATTTGCCGCTTGCACAATGCACTGACGGCTGTTTGTCAAATTGGTTCCGAGACAGAGCACGCCGTCAATCTGTTTTGCAAAAGCAGGATCACACAGCAATGCCTCCGCCCCGCCCGGCAAGGTATCGAATTTTGCATCAAAATAGTGTGCGTGCGAATCAAACATCGGACGTCTTCCCTGCCGTTTCTTTTTTGTCCTGTTTGTCCTTTTTCTCCCCTTTGTTGGTCCCGTCGTTTTTAGAAGAATCCTCGGATTTCGGAAAATCTTCGGGGAAAGAAACCGCGGTCAGTGCGCGCAATAATTTGAACGCAGTCAAAATCATGGTGTCCAGCACCTCGTCCTGTGTCATATGCTTTTGACTGAGTGAAATATCCGATTCCACACTCAAGGTGTGCAAATGCGCATCCTCTCCAACCGGCGCAACAGAGGCGGTCAGAAAACGGTTTTTCATCAATTGTTTGCGCAAATTCTTATCCGAAAAGACAAGCAGTGTAAACGCTTCGTGATTCGAACGAATCCGCAGGGCGCCGTCACAGCGCTTATTGCCGCTACTCACCGTGTCCGAACCGGCGCCGAACAAACGGTCACAAAGCTTTCCCGCAAAGCTCAATTTACGTACCGATAAACGGTACCGATGGTTCAGTTCAAACGAGATTTGAACCTTTGCCGAAAGCCGATACGTGCCGCTTTTCGCATTTTTGCTTGCAAGCGGTGCCACAAGCATGCGCGTGCCGTTATACATGAGCTCCAGCGTCTCGCTCGGCATCGAACCGTCATCGCCGTCGGCACTTCCGCGATAGGTTCCGTGATAGCGCTCGGCACAACGATACAGTGCCTCTCCCCATGCAGACATATAAAAATCCTCCTTTAAGTTTATTATACTGCTTTAGCGAACGCGCTCTCCGAGCGGGGTCGCCGCATCCAAAAATACCACTCGCACCTGCTCTTCGCCCGATGCAAGAATCATACCGTTTGATTCGATTCCGCAGAGCACGGCGGGTTTCAAATTTGCCACCACAATAATTTTTTTACCAATCAAATCCTCGGGCGCATACCATTTGGCAATACCGGACACCACTTGTCTCTTCTCATAGCCGAGATCAATCTGTAAACAAAGCAATTTTTTTGCCTTTGGAACCTTTTCGCAGGCAATAATCTGCGCCGTGCGCAGCTCCACGTCCATAAAATGATCAATCCCAATCTGTGCGCATCCCTCCGGCTTTTCCGGCACGGCGGATGCCGCTTCCACTGCCTTCGCCGCCGCAATTGCCGCTTCCCGTTCGGCTTCGAATTTTTTCAAGAGCGCTTCTCCGTCCACACGTGCAAACAGCACCTTGGACTCGGCAACCGTATGCCCCGCCGCAACCGACGCAAACGGTGTTTCCTCGCTTGCAAATTCGGCAAACAGCAAATATTTTTTATTACCCGCTTCGGTCTGCGCATCCAGTGCCTTTGCTTCGGCGCCGATCGGGTCAATCATACGCAAAATATCTTCCGCCGCGTCGGGAATCAGAGGATAAAGCAGAACAGCGGCATAACGAATGGCGCAAAGCAGATTATAAAGCACGGTGCCGAGACGCGCCCGCTGTGTCGGATCCTTGGCAAGCGTCCATGGTGTGGTCTCGTCAATATATTTATTGGTACGCGACAAAAGCGCCAATACATCCTCTACCGCGTCTGCAACATGAAATCCATCCATATGTGCGCGATAGGCGCGATAAGCAGTCGTGCACGCAGTTCTAAGCGGCTCATCAAGTGTCGCATCCGGTACCGTCGGTGCCTGGATGACACGGTCAAAATATTTCTTTTGCATATCCAATGTCCGCTTGACAAGGTTGCCGAGATTGTTGACAAGGTCATTGTTGTACCGTTTGATTACATTTTCATACGTAATCGACCCATCGGCTCCGTAAGGCATCTCTGCCAAAGCGTAATAACGAACACCGTCTACCGTAAAATCATCGGCAAGGGTGTCGGCGTAAATCACATTGCCGCGCGATTTGGACATTTTGTCCGCGCCGAAATTAAACCACGGGTGTCCGAAAATCAACTTTGGCAGCGGCAAATCCAGCGCCATCAAAAAGATGGGCCAGTAAATGGTATGAAAACGCAAAATATCCTTCCCTATTACGTGCACATCGCAGGGCCAGTAGCGGCGAAAATGCTCGCTCTGTTCCGCAAAAGATTTGTCGGGGTCATAACCGAGCGCCGTGATATAGTTGGAAAGTGCGTCAATCCAGACATAGATAACATGTTTGGGGTCAAAAGTGGGAACTCCCCATTTGACCGATGTACGCGAAACGCACAAATCCTGCAGTCCGCCTTCGGCAAGCAGAAAATTATTGACCATTTCTTTCTTGCGTGATTCGGGCAGAATGAAATCGGGATGCTCATTGATATAAGAAAGCAACCGATCGGCATATTTGCTCATGCGGAAAAAGTAGGCTTCCTCTCTGCCGCGCACAAGCGGTCTGCCGCAATCGGGGCATTTACCGTCGGTTACCTGCGTCTCGGTGAAGAACGCCTCGTCTGGGACGCAATACCAGCCCTCGTAATAACCTTTGTAAATATCGCCTTGGTCGAAAAAGCGTTTAAATATTTTGGACACGGTTTTGACATGGTAGTCGTCGGTTGTACGGATAAAATAATCATAGCTTGCATTCATTCGATCCCAAACACCGCGAATTTCCCCTGCGACACCGTCTACATACGCTTTGGGAGAAATGCCCCGTTCTTTTGCCAATGCCTCAACCTTTTGACCGTGCTCATCGGTTCCCGTGCAGAAAAAAACATCGTATCCGCAACTGCGCTTGTAACGCGCAATCGCATCGGTGGCAATCACTTCGTAGGTGTTGCCGAAATGCGGTTTGCGAGAAGCATAGGGAATGGCAGTGGTAATATAATATTTCTGTTTTGCTTCGTTCATGTCGTTTTTCCTCAATCTTTCGTTTATATTGTGTTTATTTGTTTATTATTAAAACTTTTAAGATGGCAATTTGCAGATCTCAACGCCATCTTTCCAAACAGAACGCAGGACATAGTTTTGATCCAGCCAAAGGAAATCTGCCCGTTTCCCAACATCCAGCGATCCGACTTTGGAAAAGATGCCGACCTCCTGTGCAGGTGCGGCAGTTGCCGCATACAGTGCATGTGCAAAGGGGATTTGGGCAAAATCGGCAAGCATATGTACGCCGTCGTACAGATTCAGCGTACTGCCCGCAATGGCGCCGTCGATCGTATAGGCATGTCCGTCGGTCACGCGCACCGGCATACCCGCAATCGCATATGCCCCGTCGGGACAGCCGGTTGCTTCCATGGAATCACTGATCAGCACCAAACGTTTTCCTTTCAAGCGATAGGCAAGACGCACCATTTCGGGCGACACATGGAAACCGTCGCAAATCAGTTCGCAAAAGCAATTCCCTTCCAGCGCGGCACAAACCGCGCCGCCTGCACGATGATGCAAAGGGGGCATGGCATTGAACAAATGCGTATATGCGGAGATCCCGTTTTTTTCTGCCGCGAGAGCTTGCGCATAGGTTGCATCGGTATGACCAAGTGCAAGCGTCGCTCCGCGCGCCCGGGCACGGGCGGCAAAGGCGCCGTCTGCGTCCAATTCAAAAGCCGCCGTAATATGCATGACACCGCGCCCGCCGATCGCATCGGCAAATCGATCCATTTCATCCGGCGCAAGCGGTGCAAGTAACGCCGCGGCGTGTGCGCCGCGCCGCCTCGGATGCAAATACCGTCCTTCAATATGCACACCGGCAAACCGTGCGCCACAAGCCGTATCCGGTTGTGCGACAATGCGAGACGCGGCATTCAACATGTCGGTAAGCGGTGCCGAAGCCAATGTCGGTACCAGTGTAGTAACCCCGCTTTGCAGGTAAGAATGCGCCATACGGGAAAGCGCATCCCGATCGGCACTGCCAAAATCGGCGCCCGCACGTCCATGTGTATGGACATCGACAAGTCCCGGCGCGAGCATAGCTCCCTCGGCATCCAACAGTCGATCTGCCTGCGTCGCACGCATCTGTCTACCGTCGATCAGAATACCGTTTTCAAAAGTCAATTCTCCCGGCACAAATGCACAAGCATCTGTACTGTAAATATTGGCATTGACAATTTTGGTAACCGTTTTTCGCACCTCCGTTTCCCTGTATTTACATTTTGCTGATTTCTTGTTTCGAAAACTTCCCGAAAAGAAGGGTCCGTAAAAAATGCCACTTTTATTATAGCAGAACACAAGCGGAAATACAAGAGGGTTTCTCGATTTTGTTTTGTTTTTCAATTCTTTCCGCTCTTTCTGCCTAATCGCATTTTATTTTTGGGCACCTCTAATAATTCAACGCGCGCTGGGCGGCAGAGAGATTTTTTGTCGGTTTAGACAAAAGGACGACC
>CAZMAZ010000085.1:0-7376 GCA_964564255.1 uncultured Clostridium sp.
CTTTCATCCTACACCCCCGCCGAGATTCTTCACGTTGTTCAGAATGACACGGCGGTGGCGCCGGCGGGGGATGAGGTATCGACGGCAACCGGACATAAAAGCAACAGGCGCACTGTCGCGCGCCTGTCAATTTCGATGCTTACTTCCTTTTTGCTTCTCTGCCGATTGGGTGTTATTTCAACACGGAAATCGCATCGGCGATGGTTTTCTCATAGGCTTCTCTGCCGTACTTGTCCACCTCGTCCTTGTTCTTCTCTCCGTGGGTCAGGCACCCGGCGCCGCCGATACAGCCGCCGACACATGCCATGCCCTCAATGAAATTCGCATCCAATTTGCCGCGCGCCTTTTGCATCAGCGCAATCTTGCAGGCTTCGATGCCGTCACAGGCACAGGGCTTGAGAAGGAAATCGATTCCCTGCTCGTCAAGCGCCTCTTTGACCGCGTCACTGAGTCCGCCGGAGCGGGCAAAAATCCGTCCGAAATAGGAAGCGTTGTCAAGCACATCCTCCGCCAGGGTGGTAATATCCATATCACGGCTGTCAAACAGCGCTTGCAGCTCCTCAAAGGTCAAAACCGCATCCACATACTGCCGCACCTCGGGCTTTTGCGCCTCCATCTTCTTGGCGGTGCAGGGCCCGATAAAGACCACACGGCTGTTTTTCTCGTGCTCCTTGATATACTTGGCAATCGCGGTCATCGGTGACGGATTGTGCGAAATAAACGGCACAAGCTTCGGGAAATTTTTCTCTATGTAGTCGACAAACGCAGGGCAGCAGGAGCTGGTCAAAAAGCCTTTTTCGGCAAGCTCACGCGATTCCGCATTTGCCACCATGTCCGCACCGAGCGCCGCTTCAATCACGGTATGGAAGCCGAGCTCCCGCAAGCCCGTAATCACCTGCCCGAGCTTTGCATAGGTAAACTGGCTGGACACCGACGGTGCCACCACGGCATAGATTTTGTAATTTTTGTTGCCGTGACTGCCGCGCAGCATGTCAATCACATTGATTAGGAAGGATTTGTCCATAATGGCGCCGAACGGGCACTGATACACGCAAGCGCCGCAGGAAATGCACTTTTCGTTGTCAATGCATGCCTGCTTCTCGTCGCCCATGGAGATGGCACGCACCTTGCACGCGGTCTCGCAGGGACGCTTGTAATTGCGGATGGCGCTGTAGGGGCAAACCTTTGCGCAGGCGCCGCATTCCCGACATTTGGATTTGTCAATATGCGCCACGTGGTTCTGGTCAAACACAATGGCACCGAATTTGCAGACATCCTCGCAACGGTGTGCAAGACAGCCGCGGCAGGCGTTGGTCACCTCGTAGCCGCCAATCGGGCATTCGTCACAGGCAATGTCAATGACCTCAATCACATTCGGGTTCTTCGGATTGCCGCCCATGGCAATGCGCACGCGCTCTCCGAGAATGGCTCTTTCTTTATATACACAGCATCGCATGGTCGGGGTTTTTCCCGGCACAATGGTTTTGGGAATATCCAGCGCGGCGGCAGGCAGATTGTCCGCCCACGCCTCGCGTGCCACTTCCCGCAACACCTTATATTTCAAATGCTGTACCTTGGTATCGAATTTTCTCATAATTTTTCTGTTCTCCGCTTTCTCCGATCGGTCAGAAATAACTGACCTTGATATGCTTGCCCATTTGCCGCAGGCAAGCGGACAATTCCTCGACCAAATTCATTTTGATGTTAAAATTGATGGGCAAATCCGGGTTTTGATGCGCGGGGTTAACCGCCCGCCCGACATAAAAGTTGATGTCGGTCGCCTCTTCGAACAAAAGGCGGCAGATGAGAGAGGCGCCGTCGTGTCCGAAGCTCCATTTCTCATACAGCTTGTTTTCTCCGACCGCATCCCGTGCGTATTCCACCACACGGTTGATGGTAATCACGCCCTCCGTAACCAAATCCACGCCTTCGATTTCGGCAGTCGGCGGCAGGTCGCCCGCGGGGGCGGTCAAATTGACACGCACCGGCTTGCCGAGATATTTTGCCGCAACCGACGAGGTGGTGCCGCCGCAGACAATGTGCTTCCCTTCCTTGGAGAAGAAAAGTGCCATCATGCGGTTGCAATCGTCGCGATTGGCGGGCGGTCCGAACAAAAGGTTCATCGGTTCCCGCCGACGCACCTTGACCACGCATGCGGTCGCATCGTCGCCCGGCCGTTTGGCATAGAGGCGATTGACCTCGTCAATCAAAATGGTGGAAAGGGTTTTGGCGGTATAGCCCGCAATGCAAACCGTTTCGGCAAAGTCGATAATGTCCTCCCGCTTCCAACCGAAGTTGTAAGCAAGCCCGATGCCGGCGTGCGGACAGCCGTCACTCATGGCAATGAAAATATCGTCCTCGCACAGCTTGATAACCGACTTGTAAATCTTTTTACCGCCGATATTCATTTCGGTCTTGGGGTAGTCGTAATTCTTCCCGCCGCGCAATAAAATAACCGGCGGATTGTCGTATTGAATCAGCTCCATCTCGCGGTTCTCCACCAGATGCAGGATGGTAAAGGTGGAATAGGCAACGCCGCGCACCGAACAAATGGGCAGAGTCTGCGCAATGGTCTCCACGCAGTCCTCCAGCGTCAGCCCTTCCGCCATCATGGTGGAAATAATCTTGGAGGTCAGGGTGGACAAAATGCTTGCCTTTACCCCACTGCCCAAGCCGTCCGCCAACACAATCACGATGGAGCTTTCGTTTTGCTCCACAACGTCCACATGGTCGCCGCAAAGCTGCTCGCCGATGTGATTGATGCTTTTATAGCCGATGTCGGCACACAGGTCATTCATCGTTGATACTCTCCTTGAGCTTGGTCAGCGCAATCTTGGTCTCCGCCGCCGTTTCTCCGAGCAAGGACGCGATTTCCTGCACGATACGCATCTGCTTATCCACCACGCGGTCGGCAATTTCCACGGTCTGGCGGCTGATGTTTTCCTTCTTTTCGCGCGCGTTTTCCTCGTCGGTTACGTCACGCATAATGCAAATCAAAAGGTGATATGCGGAATCGTAGACAATGGTCTGTTCCACATATTTTTTGTATTCGGCAAGGTAAACCCGTCTGTCGCGAATACTGCGGCGGGTTTCCAGCACCTTGAGAAACAGGCTGGGGTCCAAAATGCGAATCACCTGGTCACCCAGAACGTCGGACGCGGAACGGATATTCATAATCTTGCGCGCCGCCGCATTGATTTGCTGGACCTCCAAGGCATCGTTTACCACAATCAAGCCGTTGGGGGTGTTGTTGACAATGCAGTCGGAAAAGCTCTCCGCTTTTTCCTTCAAATACGGCAGGCACATGGAAATTTCCGCCTTGCCGTGGTAAATGGCAATTGCCTTTTCGCGGCAGGTATTGTATCCGCAGGAGCCGCAATTGAGTTCGTCCTCGGGTCTTGTCTTGCCCATTTTTTTGAGAATGGCATCAATTTCGCTCGGGTCCGGCTCGCGGTTGCGACGTTCAATCGGCGTAAATGTTTTCTTAATCGCCAGAAGGTCGGGCTGTTCCACTTGGAAGTCGTGTTCCCCCGCATATTCCGCCACCGCCATATAATCGGCAATCGGTGCACGGTGGTATTTCTCCATAACCGGACCGCCGACACAGCTGCCGACGCATGCCGACATCTCGATAAAGCAGTGATGAATTTTGCCGCTTTCCAAATCGCGCAGGGCGGCAATGCAGTTCTCCACCCCGTCGACCGCCATGTAAGTATAATCGGGCAGACGTTCCGCCATGGTCTTGAGTACACCGCCCGTGGTCGGGAAGAAGCGTGCGCGGCTCTCTGCGGTCAGGTCCTTTCCTGCTCGGGGCGTAACATGCGCTGATTCCATCCATCGCGTCAGCTCCTCGTAGGTCAAAACCGCATCCACCAGCCCGTCGTAGTAGGACGCCTCGTCCTTTTTCGCCACGCAGGGTCCGATAAAGACAACCTTGGCGCCCGGAATGCGCCGCTTAATGTCCGCGGCATGCGCCTGCATGGGCGAATAAATATCCGCCAGATGCGGCAGCTGGGACGGGAAATATTTTTGAATCAGGAGATTTATCGAATGACAGCAGGAAGAAATCAGCACATCATGCGTCCCTTCCGCCAGCATCTGCTCGTATGCGGTTTTTACAATGGTTGCGCCGACGGCGGTTTCCTCCACCTCGGCAAATCCCAATTGGCAAAGCGCTTCGCGCATTCCTTCAATGCCGACTCCCTGATAATTGGCAATAAAGGAGGGGGCAAGACTGACATAAACGGGAGCGCCGCTTTGAATCAGTACCCGCACCTTTTCGGTCTCGTCCACAATCTGCTTGGCATTTTGCGGACAAACCACAAAGCACTGTCCGCACAGGATGCACTCGTTGCCGATAATGTGCGCCTGGTTGCCCGAAAACCGAATGGATTTCACCGGACAGTGCCGTATACACTTGTAACAATTTTTACAGTTGGACTTTTTGAGTGTCAGACAATCTGCCATCAGCCTTGTCCTCCTTTTTGTGTTTTTTTACTTTTCGCGGATTTCTCTCCGCCGGTTTTTCGCGGGGCTCTGCCCCGCACCCTCGCCGCCGGTTTTTCGCGGGGCGGCTCCCGAAGGGAGTGTCTCGCCCCGCACCCTCGCCGCCTTTTGGAAAACTGCCTTTTTGACAAAAGGCCGGGCGAAAACTTTTTGAAAGGTTTTTTATACGAATTGTTTGGCTACTGCGACAGGATATGGTCTCTTGTAGGGCACGACCCGCATGTCGTGCCGGATACGTTAACGCCAATCGGCAAAAATAGACAAACAAAATTGATTGCCGTTAACACAATCTAACTAAGCCTCCCTTGTGTAAATGGAAGCTGCCGCAAGCGGCGGACCACGACAGTGGTGGAGGGATTGCCACGTATCAAACAATTTTCCGATACTGCGTTCCCATCGTTACAGGGCAATCCCCCAGTCGCCTACGGCGCCAGCCCCCTTTACACAAAGGGGCCTTTGTCTAAATTGATTCGCTTCTGCGCCTCAATGTCGATAATACAAACCAAATGGTCGACACCTCATCCACCGCTATTGATGAGACAATCAATTTCGGAAGCCTCTCACTCGGCGAGAGCCGCCGCAAGCGGCAGCGCCGTAGGCGACGGAGAGGGGGCAATGCAACAGACAAACCGCACGGTCTTCCCCTCTCACCCGCTTCCGCGGGAGCTCTCCCCTGTGAAAGCCTTTTTTAAAATTTGCGCTCTCTTGCTTCTCGGTGTCGTTACTGCAAGCCGAACGGTATACGCACTTTTTTCTTGTACACAATCTAACTAAGCCTCCCTTGTGCAAATGGGAGCTGCCGCAAGCGGCGGACCGCGAAGCGGTGGAGGGATTGCCGCGTATCAAACAATTGTGTCATTCTGAGCGTAAACGCTGTCAAGCGTTCGCGAAGAATCTCTTTTATTCCCCCGTCGAGATTCTTCACGTTGCTTGGAATGACACGGCGGGGCGACGTCGCAATCGGCGGACCGCCGATCCCTTAGGTTTTATTCTTGTTCACCGCCGGCAAAACGGTCTGCTCCCAAAAATCACGGAAGTTTTCCCGCGTGATGCCGGTGTGAATTTGGTCGTCAACGGTGACGGTCACGCCGACGCGATTGCATCTGCCCGTGCAAAAGCTGCCGGTCAGAATGATTTCATCCTCCAGTCCCGCTTTTGCAATGTTTTCCTGCAAAAGCGAGACTATATCGGGTGCTCCCTTGAGGTGGCAGGAGCTGCCCACGCAAATTTCAACGTATATCATTGGTTATCTGCATTGCCGTTATGCCTGCGGCACTCAGGCGTCAAGTTTTGCCTTGACATTCTTTTCAAAGAATTCCTTGACCGTGTCGGGGGTAACCGAATAGAATTGATCATCCACCGTGACGCAAACACCCTGCTGGCAATTTCCCATGCAGAAGGTGCCGCCCAGCTCCACGCGGTCGCCGAGTCCTTCGGTCGCGATTAAATACTGCAATCCTTCCACCACCTGACGGGAACCCTTGATATGGCAGGAAGAACCGATACATACCGTTACTTTCATTTTGTTTTATCTCCTTTTCATCTCATGTTGACTGCACTCAGTCATATTCCACAACATTGACCCAGCTGTGGAGGAATTCGCGTTCCTTTTCGTTGCCCTTAACCGACTGCGACGCCGCAACAATCGGCATCCACTTCTGCACATAGGGCTTTGCGGTATTGCTCATCTTGCAGAAAAGGTCCAGATACTTTTCCGCGCCGTCAATGTCGCCGTGCAACCAGAACAAAAGGTAGGTGCGTGCGGCATCGGCAGAGGCGTTGCCCTGCGTTGCGTGTGCCCAGTCCAGAATATAGGGCGTTCCGTCCTCGGCAATAATAATATTGGAGGGATTGAAGTCGCCGTGGCAAAGCTTGGTATGCTTGGGCATCGCGTCAAGACGGGTATGCAAATCGTAACGCGTGGTGGCGTCAAAGTCGGTCTGACTGATCTTGCGGTTCATCTTATCCTTGAGCTTGGGAAGCATCGGGCAGGTTTTTGCCTGTACCGAAAGCTGCAATTCGACAAATTGCTTGAGATATTCGTCCTTCTTGTCGGGATTTTCGCACATCAGCTGTGCCAGAGTCTTTCCCTTAATATAGTCGGTGACAATGGTCCATTTCCCGTCAATGACGGTCACCTCGCGCAGGGCGGGAATGGCAAGTCCTGTTTCCTCCACGCGCGCCTGGTTGAGCGCCTCGCTGAGAATGTCGGCTTTGGAGTAGCTTTCATCAAAGACCTTCATGCACAGGTTTCCGTCACGATAGACGGTTTTGTTGTTTCTGACTGCAATGATTCTGTCCGGTTTCATGGTATCTCCTCCTTTTTTCTTATGCTTTCTTCATACCGTTTTTGGCTCTGCGGTACGGGGTTTTGAAATTGTTGGCGTCGTCGCCTCTCGAAAAATCGTCGGCGCACGGCATTTTCGGTTCTTCAAAGGTGCTGTTGCCGTAGTAAGCGTTCAGATACATCTGACGGATTTCGGCAATCAGCGGGTAGCGCGGGTTGGCGCCGGTGCACTGGTCGTCAAATGCCTGCTCGCACATTTCGTCAAGGCGTGCAAGGAAGTCTGCCTCGTCTACATTATAGTCGCGAATGGTGGCTTTAATGCCGACACGCGCCTTGAGGTCATTGACGGCGCCGATCAGGCTTTCCAGCTTTTCCTCGTCGGTCTTGCCGGGCAGTCCGAGATAAGAAGCAATCTCGGCATAGCGCTCCAGCGTGTGCGGATGGTCATACTGCGGGAAGGTGCCCATCTTAACCGGTGCCTCGGCGGCGTTGAACCGCATGACCTGCTCCAGCATCAGCGCATTGGCAACGCCGTGCGGCAGGTGGTGGAAGGCGCCCAGCTTGTGTGCCATGGAGTGGCAGA
>CAZMAZ010000086.1:0-3632 GCA_964564255.1 uncultured Clostridium sp.
TTTCAAAAAGCTATTGACAAGCCATGCAAAGAGTGGTATAATAGGTGTACCTCTGCGAGTGGGCTTTTTTTGTTGCGCCCTGTTTGCGCCGATAATTGACAGAGTGCATGGTCATTCCGGAGGGAGGTACACGGGCTTTCCGAGATGAAAGCCAAATATTAAATAATGGGAGGTGCCGAAATCATGGCTAATGATGTAAGAGTCAAGGTAACTCTGGTTTGCACGGAATGCAAGCAGAGAAACTACGACACAAAGAAGAACAAGAAAAATGATCCCGACAGACTTGAGTTCAAAAAGTATTGCAGATTCTGTCGCAAGCACACTCTTCACAAAGAGTCCAAGTGATCGGAGGGTAGTAGGATGCGGTCTTTTAACAAAAGAAGTCTGATTGCCCTGCTGCTTGCACTGGCTGTGCTGGTTGCGCTGTTTTGTGTCGGTGTTTCCGCGGAAGAAGACGCGGGAAACAGCGATGGCGAGACAACCGTTGCCGCCAACGACAACGAAAGCACGACCACGGGTGCATCGGATGAAGATCCGGGAGATACTACGGACGGCAGTACGACTGCCGATGCGGAGGAGACAACGACGGCTGAAGCCGAAGAGTCTACAACCGCTGCAAGCACAACCGGCAGCACGAGCTCTTCTTCCGATAACAGCAACATGCCTGCGTACATTGTAAGTATTGTTGTTGCGGGTCTGGCAATTGCGCTGGGTCTGTTCTTCGGAATTCGTAATCGTGTCAAGTTGGGTGCATTCTTGCGCAGTGTTCGCAGTGAAATCAAGAAGAAAATTGCTTGGAGCTCCTTTAAGGATACCAAGAAAAACACGATTGTCGTTTTGGTCGTTGTGATTATAATCGCAATTGTGATTTTTATTCTTGACAGTGCATTCGGATACGGAATCAAGTATCTCAGAGAATTCGTTCAGGGGTTGATCTGATGAGCGATTTTGATGAATTAAACGTTGGTCCCAGGTGGTACGTGGCGCATACTTACTCGGGATATGAAAACAAGGTCAAGGTAAGTCTGGAAAACGTGATTGAAAACCGCGGATTGCAGGATGTGATTTTTGACATTCGCATTCCGGTGGAAACCATAATCGAGAAGGACGGCGACAAGGAAAAAGTCATAGAAATCAAAACCTTTCCGAGCTATGTGTACGTGAAGATGGTGATGAATGACGAAACCTGGCACGCTGTTCGTAATATTACAGGCGTTACCGGCTTTGTGGGCCCCGGTTCCCGCCCCACTCCGTTGTCGGAAGAGGAAGTGGAAGCATTGAACTTTGAGAAGAATGAAGACACCAAGGTTAAGCTCTCCTTTAGTGTAGGAGATACTGTGAACGTGGTCAATGGCTTGTTTGAAGGATATTCGGGCGTTGTCACGGCAATTTCCGATGATTTGAAGAACGTTACGGTTCTGATTAAAAAGGGACGCCGCGATATGCCGGTTGAATTGGAAGCAACCATGGTTAAGCGCGCACAGAATTAAATCGCGTATTGCAAGCAAAAAGCATGCGCGTTTGCTGCAGCCATGCGGCAAGTGGGAGGGGGAAAATTTGAATTGGATTCCCCCGAATCAGTACCACATATGGAGGTGTAATCACTATGGCAAAAAAAGTATTAGGCTATATCAAATTGCAACTGCCGGCCGGCAAGGCAACTCCTCAGCCTCCCGTAGGACCTGCTCTCGGTCAGTACGGTGTTGCAATTCCGGTATTTACAAAAGCATTCAACGAAAAGACCAAGAATGACATCGGTCTGATCATTCCGGTCGTTATCACTGTCTATGCAGACCATTCCTTTACCTTTATCACAAAGACGCCCCCCGCAGCTGTTCTGATTAAGAAGGCATGCGGCATTGAGACGGCTTCCGCAAAGCCCAACAAAACCAAGGTGGCGACAATCACCAAAGAGCAGATCAGAAAGATTGCTGAAACCAAAATGCCCGACCTGAATGCGGCAAACATCGAGAGTGCTATGAGCATGATCGCCGGAACCGCACGCAGCATGGGTGTAACGGTTGTTGACTAAGGAGGCTGAGTGAGATGGCAAAGAAGAGTAAAAAGTATGTAGACAGCGCAAAGCTGATCGAAAAGAGCAAATTGTACGATCCCGCAGATGCACTGGCATTGGTTTGCCAGACCGCAAAGGCAAAGTTTGACGAAACCGTGGAAATCCACGTTCGTCTGGGCGTTGACTCCCGTCACGCAGACCAGCAGGTCAGAGGCGCGGTTGTTCTTCCCAACGGAACCGGTAAAAACGTTCGCGTTTTGGTTTTCGCAAAGGGTGACAATGTGCAGAAGGCACTGGATGCAGGTGCGGATTATGCAGGCGGTGCGGAATACGCAGAAAAGATTCAGAAAGAAAACTGGCTGGATTTTGATGTTGTTATCGCTTCTCCCGACATGATGGGTACCATCGGTCGTCTGGGTAAGGTGCTCGGCCCGAAGGGCTTGATGCCTTCTCCGAAGGCAGGAACGGTCACACCGGATGTTGCGAAGGCAGTTAGCGAAGCAAAGGCAGGTAAGATCGAATACCGTCTGGACAAGACCAACATCATTCACTGCCCGATCGGTAAGGTTTCCTTCGGCGCAGACAAGCTGCAGGAAAACTTCTCGGCACTGATGGGTGCAATTATCAAAGCGAAGCCCGCAGCTGCCAAGGGCCAGTATATCAAGAGCTGTGTCGTCGTGTCCACCATGGGCCCCGGCGTCAAGGTCAACGGCGCAAAACTCAGCTGAATTTTAAGCCGAACTTTGAATGCATGTATAAAAAAACAGGGACACGGTCCCTGTTTTTTTGTGCAAGTAAAGTATATTTAAAATGCTCATTCCGCCTGCGTCATACTACCTTCCGCAACATTGACGGTGCCGTCGCATTTGACCGGTTCGCCGCCGGCGGTGTAGGTGATGTGGGCGGTTTCGGAGACCGTAACCGCTTGCGATGCCTGCAAAATGTCTTTGTTGGCAACAAGGTGCAGCTCTGCCTCTTCGGTGATTAGGATAAATCCTTTTCCTTCGTTCAGGCTGTCGGTTTTGATGGCGTCCTTGCAGGCAAGCACGTTGACCTGCGCGTCGCCCTTGACGGTAACGCTCTTATTGCCCTTGATGGCGTTATTGACCGCGGTGACCGTGACCGTGCCGTTCTTGATGACAATGTCGTCCTTGGAGCCGATGCCGTTATTGTAATTGGCATTGACAATCAGCGTGCCGCCGCCCTTGATGGTGAGGTCGTCCGCGCTGTAAATGCAGGCGTTCGGTTTGGTATCGCCCGCGTTTTTGAATACATATTCCGAGGCATCGGTCAGGGTATTGACCGTGCCTTTTTTCAAATCGAGATAGACGCGATCTGCGGACTTGACATAAATGACGGCAGAATTGGAGCAGCTTGCCGTGAAGTTGTCAAGAAGCAGGGTCAGCCGTTCCTCTTTGGGAATATCCACCACAATCGAGCCGTCGCTCATGGTGCCGCTGAATCGGTAGGTGCCGCTCTTTTTCAGAATCAGGGAATTGCCGTCGATTTCGTGCTCCGGTGTTCCGGTGTAGCGAAAATCCGAGCCGGCAAAGCTGAATTCATAATCGATGACATCCTCCTTTTCGCCGTTTGCATCGTTTGTATTGTTTGCATCGGA
>CAZMAZ010000086.1:3732-7252 GCA_964564255.1 uncultured Clostridium sp.
TGCATCGGACGAATCGGCGGAATTTTGGCTGTCCTTTGTGCTGTCGGGATTAGCGTTTGGGTCGGCGGCGGTTGTTTCGCCGTCTTGCGGATCCTTTGTGCTTGCGGGATTGCAGGCGGAAAGGGAAGCCGACGCCGAACAAAACAGCAAAAGGGCAAGCAAAAGGGAGAAAATTTTCTTTTTTATCATTTTAAATACCTTTTATACCTTTTTGTTCCCTTGTTTTCTTATGTTTTCCTATGTTTTTATCCGATTTTATCCGAGCGTAATTGTGACAATAAAGCCACCGTTATTATCGCCCGAGATTTCGTACAGATAGGTATCGTTTTCGGGAACCGGAATTTCGGTCAATTCCTTGCTTGTCTCGGCGGCAACATAATAAATCTCATAGGTGATGCCGTTTCCTGCCGTAAAGCGCAGGTGCGTTCCGCTGTACGGATACTGTTTGAGCAATGTCAGGTACTCCTCCAGGCAGTACACGGGCTCACGCACCGAGGTGCCGGACGCGTCGGGGGTGCCGGTGACAGCCTCCGCCGAGGTTTCGGCGTCGGTGCTGTCGGACGTGTTCTGCGTATTTCCGTACATCATGTACCAAGCGTGGGGATAGCCGACATAGCGGAAGTAATTGGTATAGTCACTGACGCCCGTATGGGTTTCGTGACCCTCCGGATAACGGACGATAAAGCCGTATTCGTAGCAATTTTCGAACAGCCAGCCGTAGGTGTTCAAATCGCTTCTCAAGGTACCGGATTGTTCATTGCTGTAGTATTTCAGAGAGCATCCGAGGCCGGTGTGGCTGTCGCTGTGACCTGCCGAAATCGAGCTGTTCAGATTTTTCTGGTCGTCGTAGGAGCGGTAAGCGGAGGTGATATTGACAAGCCCGTTGCCGGTCAATTGGTTAAACTTGACAAGCATGTTATGCATCTGCGATGCCGCCGGCTCACGCAGGCGGATCATATCGCCGCCGAGCTTATACGGCTGTCCGGAGGTGGTATTCTGTTGCCGATAGGTGTACATCTTGACCAAACCGTCTTCGGATTCGGGGAAGGTAAATTCGTGGTCATTGTTGACCAGAACCAGGTTTCCCGTCTTGGCGTCGGCGGAGGCTTTGGGCAGGGAAGTGAAGCTGATCTTGAAATCTTTTTTGCCGGATGGCGTCTTGTGGTCTTCTTGGTTGCCGCTGTAGGATACGTTATGAATCACCAGAATCAGAAGGCAGATCGCCAGCAAAGCGACGGCGATGGCAATCATCATGGTGAGCAAACGAACGCGGCGGTCTCTTTCTGTATGCGCAGTATGTGCAGCTGAATGCATGATTTACCTCCGTTCTGCCCCCTATGCGGGGGCAATTGCGATTTCGAAATGCACGAATTATTCGCCGAGTGCGTCTTTGATGGAGAAGTCCATCCGTCCCTTTTTGTCAAGACCCATGTACTTGACGCGGACGGTGTCGCCCAGGGCAATGCCGGCATCTTCCACCTTTTCGATGCGGCGCGGTGCAATCTTGGAAATGTGCACCATGCCTTCCTTGCCGGGCGCGTATTCGACGAAGCAACCGAATTCCTTAATGCCGGTGACGCGACCGGTATAAATTTGACCGACCTCGGGCTCAAAGACAATGGCGGAAATCGCAGCCTTGGCGGCATCCGCCTGATTTGCGTTGATAGCGGCAATCCGAATGGTGCCGTCGTCGTCAATGTCAATCTTGGCGCCTGTTTCGGCAACAATCTTCTGAATGACCGAGCCGCCCTTGCCGATGACGTCGCGAATCTTGTCGGGGTCAATGCGCATGGTGGTCATCTTGGGTGCATAGCGGGAGACCTCGGGACGCGGTGCGTCGATGGCTTTAAGCAGGACATTGTCAATGATATAGTCACGACCTGCGTGGGTCTGCTCCAGCGCCTGTTTGATAATCTCGGGGGTCAGACCGTCAACCTTGAGGTCCATCTGGATAGAGGTGATACCCTTATGTGTGCCGGCAACCTTGAAGTCCATGTCGCCATAGAAGTCTTCCAGACCCTGAATATCAATCATGGTATCCCAGGAGCCGTCCTCCGCGGTAATCAAGCCGCAGGAAATACCGGCAACCGGTGCCTTAATCGGGACGCCCGCATCCATCAGTGCCAGCGTGGAGCCGCAGACAGAGCCCTGCGAGGTGGAACCGTTGGAGGAAACCACATCCGAGACCAAACGGATGGCATAGGGGAATTCTTCTTCGGAGGGCAGAACCGGAATCAGCGAACGCTCTGCCAGCGCACCGTGACCGATTTCACGTCTGCCGGGCGAACGAACGGCTTTTGCCTCACCGGTCGAGAAGCCGGGCATGTTGTAGTGGTGCATGTAACGCTTGGAGGTTTCGCTGTCGATACCGTCCAGCATTTGCGCTTCGGACAGAGTGCCGAGGGTGGCGGCGGTCAAAACCTGCGTCTGTCCTCTGGTAAACAGACCCGAGCCGTGGACGCGCGGCAGAATGCCGACCTCTGCGCCGAGCGGGCGAATCTGGTTCATAGCTCTGCCGTCAACACGCTTTTTGTCGACCAGGAGCCAACGGCGGACAATCTTTTTCTGAATCTTGTAGACCAACTCCTCCATCTGTGTGGGCAGGTCGGGATATTCTTCGGAAAACTTTTCGAGAATGGCATCCTTAATCGGCACCATGGCGGCATCGCGAACCGTCTTGTCGTCGGTGTCCAGTGCCTTCATGACATCTGCTTCGCAGAAGTCGAAAATCTTGTCGAACATGTCATGATCCAGCTCGCAAGAGGGATAATCGAATTTCTTTTTGCCGATTTCGTCGATAATGGCATTGATAAAGCCAAGCAGCTCTTTGATTTCGGCATGTGCGCGCATAATGGCTTCGAACATGGTGTCGTCGTCCACTTCGTTTGCGCCCGCTTCAATCATGACCACCTTTTGCATGGTGGCGGCGACCGTCAACTGCAAATCGCTCTTCTTTTGCTGTTCCGCATTCGGGTTGACAACCAATTCACCGTTAACCAATCCCATGAAGACGCCGCCGATCGGGCCGTTCCACGGAATGTCGGAGATGGAAAGGGCAACAGACGCGCCGATCATGGCAGTGATTTCGGGCGAGCAGTCGGGGTCGACCGACATCACAATCAGGGTCAGGGCAACATCATTGCGCAAATCCTTGGGGAACAGGGGACGAATGGGGCGGTCAATGACACGGCTGGTCAAAACCGCTTTTTCACTGGGTTTGCCCTCTCTCTTGAGGTAGCCGCCCGGGATTTTGCCTGCGGCGTACATCCGTTCGTCAAAGTCGACCGAAAGGGGAAGGAAGTCGATGCCGTCGCGCGGCTTTTCGGAAGCCGTGGCACAGCAAAGGACGGCAGTTTCGCCGTAGCGGCAGAGAACCGAACCGTTGGCAAGACCTGCCATTTTGCCGGTTTCAATCACCAGCGGTCTGCCGGCAAGGGTGTAGTGGAACACTTTGTGCTTTTTGAACTCCATAGCGGAGCTGATAATTTCCTGCATTTTAGGAATCCTCCATTTTATGTTG